>JBCBCH010000028.1:0-12659 GCA_038530835.1 Bacteroidota bacterium
GGATGAAGTTGCCATACAAGGAATCGGAAACTTCATCCAGAATGTCATGCCTTATTACTTAAGGGAACTTCAAGGTGCAATTGCCACGGGAGATTATTCCAGTCCTGATAAGCTGTTGGAAGCCTTTAAGCAAAACCAAATCAACCACGGTTTGGAGGTGTTACCCTCTGAGAAAAAAGTAAAGACGGAAATCCTCTACAACAAACTGGATATTTTCAATCGGTTGTACAAATACTACGCGGTCGTTGGGTTCCTTCTTTTTGTCGTCTTGGTATTAAAGATTTTTAAGGAACGCGAAGTTTGGAAGGCTACAGCTTTCTTCTTAAAAGGCACTTTGATTGTTTTGTTTATTTGGCATACGGTCGGCTTAATTCTGCGTTGGTATATTTCAGGCCACGCCCCTTGGAGTGATGCGTATGAAAGTATTTTATATGTGTCTTGGGCTACCATGGCCATGGGATTGGCGTTTGGGCGAAAAAGCGAGTTGACTATTGCCGCTAGTGGCTTTGTTACCTTTATGTTATTGTGGATTGCCCACCAAAGTTGGGTAGACCCTTCGATTGCCAATCTGCAACCTGTTTTGGATAGTTACTGGCTCATGATTCATGTAGCGGTGATTGTGGGAAGCTACGGTCCATTGACGATTGGGATGATTCTCGGGGTGGTGAGTCTTCTATTGATGCTTTTGACTACAAAAAAGAACAAAGCACGAATGGACCTCAATTTAAAAGAATTGGTGATTATCAACGAGCTTGCTCTTACGGTTGGTTTGGTGATGTTGACCATCGGTAACTTTTTGGGAGGCCAATGGGCCAATGAAAGTTGGGGCCGCTATTGGGGTTGGGACCCTAAAGAAACTTGGGCACTGATTTCCATTATGATTTATGCCTTCGTTATCCACATGCGTTTGGTACCCGGTCTACGGGGAAGATGGTTGTTTAGTTTTATGAGTGTATTGGCCTTCGCCAGTATCATGATGACGTATTTCGGCGTTAATTTCTATCTCGTAGGGCTGCACAGTTATGCTAGTGGAGACCAAGTTATCACTCCAACTTTTGTCTGGTATACCTTGGCAGGCGTGTTACTTTTGGGCGGACTCAGCCTCTGGCGATATCGCCTGCATTATGCAAAATCGTAAAAAAGAATTTTTTCGTTTCGAAAAAAAATTCATCTTTGCACCATTATGAAGTTATAAGAATTATGTCCGTGTTCGCGGTTTAGTGGTTTGGCTCTAACATAGGTCAACAGTTCTCCTTTCACTAGGCCCTCTTCCTTTGTGCAACACATAATTCAATCATAATGACGACTAAAACCATACCCATAAAAAAATTCTTTACGTATTTCTGGGCTGCCATACTGGGCAAAGAGTCCAATTTTACTTCAGGTAGTATCCGAAAGGCCATCTTTATGCTCTCAATTCCAATGATTTTGGAGATGCTGATGGAATCCATTTTTGCCTTGGTGGATATTGCATTTGTTTCCAAGGTTAGCGTAAACGCCGTAGCCACTATTGGTTTAACGGAATCTGTGGTAACCTTGATTTATGCCCTGGCCATTGGGTTAAGCATGGCGGCTACAGCCGTTGTGGCAAGACGTGTTGGGGAAGAAGACATTGAAGGCGCTCGAAAAGCTGCCGTCCAAGCTATTTTTTTGGGAATTTTGGTCTCCATCGTTTTTGGAATCTTCGGACTTCTTTTTTCGAGAGAAATTTTAGGCTTGATGGGTGCCGAAGCCGATTTGATTGAAGAAGGCCATGGCTACACCAAGTTGTTGATTGGCGGTAACATTACCATCATGTTGCTCTTTTTGATTAATGCCATTTTTCGAGGAGCAGGGGACGCGTCCATCGCCATGTGGACTTTAATTCTTTCTAACGGATTGAATATCGTATTGGACCCAATCTTCATATTTGGTTGGGGACCAGTTCCAGAGTATGGTGTAGTGGGCGCGGCAATTGCAACCAATATTGGACGAGGAACTGCAGTTTTATTCCAGCTCGGAATTCTGTTTTTCGGATGGAGCAAAATCAAACTTTTGGCAACGAACTTGATTTTGGATGCTAAGGTAATGCTGAACTTGATACGAGTTTCAGCCGGGGGTATTGCGCAATTTCTGATTGGAACGTCCAGCTGGGTGTTTTTGATGCGAATCATGTCTGAATTCGGTAGTGAAGTCTTGGCAGGCTATACTATCGCCATACGGGTAATGCTGTTTTCATTAATGCCTTCGTGGGGCATGAGTAACGCGGCAGCTACCTTGGTGGGACAGAATTTGGGCGCGAAACAACCAGACCGGGCAGAGAAATCTGTCTGGATAACAGGAAAGTACAACGCCTATTTTATGGCCGTGGTATCCTTACTCTATCTGTTTTTTGCCAAGGATATTATATCCTTTTTCAATACTACGCCCATCGTGGTTGAAAAGGGAGCCCTTTGTTTGCAAGTCATCGCTGCGGGCTATGTGTTTTATGCCTATGGCATGGTGTTGACGCAAGCCTTTAATGGAGCTGGAGATACGCAAACGCCTACCAAAATCAATTTGGTTTCATTCTGGGTGTATCAACTTCCTTTTGCGTATCTGGCTGCGTTCACTTTAGGCTGGGAATCCACTGGGGTCTTTGCGGCCATTACATCTGCAGAGGTTTTGCTCGCTGTTATTGCCATGATTTGGTTTAAAAAAGGAAACTGGAAGAAAATCCAAGTCTAAGGGGTTTATTATCTTTAGAAAAATTACGTTCAATGCACAAAAACCAAAAGGAAAATACCCTTTGCACCCATGCAGGCACCTTGGAAGACCCAGAATTCAAAAGTTCGGTTTCCCCACTGTATATGGCAACATCCTATGCTTTTGAAGACGTGGATGTAAAGCGTTACCCACGTTATTTCAACTCGCCCAACCAAGAAGGCTTGGCTATAAAAATGGCTGCCTTGGAACATGCTGAAAAGGCTATGGTTTTTGCCAGCGGAATGGCTGCCATCAGTACGGCTTTAATGGCTTTTTTGAAAGCGGGTGACCATGTGGTTTTTCAACAAACCCTTTATGGCGGCACCTATAATTTCGCAAAAACCCAGTTGGAGAAATATGGCATCGAATATTCCTTTACCAATGGGTGGTCCGTAGCAGATTTTGAGAAAGAAATCCGTAGCAATACCAAAATATTGTATTTGGAAACGCCCTCCAATCCGCTGCTCACCATAACCGATTTAAAGGGGGTAAGTGATTTGGCCAAAGGACATAGCATCATGACCATGATTGATAACACGTTTGCGAGTCCTATCAATCAAAAACCGATAGATTTTGGCATTGACATGGTACTGCACAGCGCAACAAAATATATGGGAGGCCATAGTGATATCTCGGCTGGGGCTATAGCGGGAAGTTCGGAAAACATGCAGCAGATTTGGGAAACCGCTATCTGCTTTGGGGCCAATTTAAGTGAATACACTGTTTGGTTGTTGGAGCGTAGTATGAAAACCTTAGGAATTCGGGTCAAGGCGCAGAACGACAATGCGCTGAAAATGGCAGAGTATTTGGAGCAGCATGAAGGAGTCAGTAAAGTCCACTATCCCGGTTTGAAAAGTCATCCAGAACATGAACTGGCTAAAAGTCAAATGTCAGGTTTTGGCGGAATGCTTTCATTTGAATTGAATGCTGATATTGATATCTCATTATTTTTCAAGCATCTACGTTTGATAAAACCCTCCATGAGCCTCGCCGGGGTGGAAAGTACAGTACTTTCACCAGTCAAAACTTCGCATTCGCTTATGAGTCCTGAAGACCGGCAAAAACAGGGAATCAATGATAATTTGGTTCGTTTTTCTTTAGGGATTGAAGATTTTCAGGATTTACGAGAAGATGTAAATCAAGCCATCACCGCGGCTAAATTTCAAAAAACAGCAATTCCCGCCACATGAAGTTAGACATTCTCGTTTTTGGCGCACACCCCGATGATGCAGAGTTAGGGGCAGGTGGCACCATCGCCAAAGAAATTGCTCGGGGAAAGAAAGTGGGCATCATCGACTTGACACGAGGAGAGTTGGGTACTCGAGGCTCAGCGGTAATTCGTGACCAAGAAGCTTCCGCTGCGGCGGCTATTTTAGGGGTTAGCGTACGCGAGAATTTGGCCTTTGCGGATGGTTTTTTTGTGAATGACAAACCCCATCAGATGGGAATCATCCAAAAAATAAGGCAATACCAACCCGATATTGTTTTGTGCAATGCGATAGATGACCGTCACATCGACCATGCTAAAGGTAGCGCCTTGGTAAGCGATGCGTGTTTCTTGAGCGGACTAGTTAAGATTGAAACCAAGTTGGATGGGGATGTCCAAGAACCTTGGCGACCTAAAGCGGTATACCACTACATTCAGTGGAAGAATCTTGAACCGGATTTTGTGGTGGACGTTTCTGGATTATTGAAAAGAAACGTGAAGCTATCATGGCGTACGGTTCACAATTTTTTGACCCGAAGAGTGATGAACCAGAAACCCCAATTAGCAGTAAAAACTTCTTGGATAGTGTGGCGTATCGTGCCCGTGATTTGGGAAGGCTTATTGGAGTAACGCATGCGGAAGGCTTTACCGTTGAACGCCTCCCTGGGGTTGATTCGTTGGATGATTTGCTTTAACCTGCGCGCTGGTAGCGTTTTTCTGCCTTGGGAACAGTGAAATAGAAGGTAGACCCTTTCCGTAGCGTACTTTCTACCCAAATTTCACCCTTGTTCTTGGTAATCATTTCCTTGCATAAAGAAAGTCCAAGACCTGTACCGCGCTCGTTGTTGGTACCGTAGGTGGTAATATTGGTCGCATCAGCAAAAATCCTTTTTTGAATTTCTTTGTTCATACCAATGCCCGTGTCACGGATTTTAAAGCACCAATGATGTTCTTCTTCCAAGGTATCCAGGGTAATCAAACCATTTTCAGGGGTGAATTTGATGGCATTGCTCAATAGATTTCTTACAACAATATCAATTTGGTTGTGGTCTGCCCAAATCAAAATGTTTTCTGGAAGTTGATTGATGATTTTAATCGATTTGCTGGAAGCGACCTCTGATAAAAGTTGAATATTCCCAGAAACCACCTTTTCCAAATTGATACGTTTGGGCTTAGTGACGACCCCATTGAGTTGGGTTTGACCCCAAGACAACAAATTGTTCAGAGCAAAGGAAATGTTGTCCACATCTGAACGTAATTTCGGGATAAAAGAGAGGAATTCGTTTTTATCGATTTCACCATCCGAAAATAATTTTAAAATACTTTGCAAAGCGCCAATCGGACCTCTTAGGTCATGCCCTATGATGGAAAAAAGTTTTGTTTTGGTCTTATTGATTTCTGAAAGTTCATTTTCCCGCTCGCTAACCACTTTTGATTTCCGCTTGAGCTCGTTGTAAAGCTTTTTTTGAATTCCCTCGCTTCGCCGAATCAAGAAAAGTATGGTACACAGAATAAGCACGGTCAAAATGGCAAAATAGATGTAATTGCGTTGCTTGGCCAAAGCTTGTTCGTTACTCTCGATTAGGTTTTGTTTCTCTTGTTGGTGCTGTAGCTTGGTTTCCAACAAAGCCAAGCTCTGCTTGTTCTTGTCTTTGGATAAAGAATCGGATAAGGACTTGAAAATTTCAAGATAGAACAGGGCAACATCGGTGTCTTCTTGCTTCTTGTGAAGTTTATACAAAGTTTCGGAACACTCTATTTGTCCCTGAAGCGAATTGATTTTTCGAGAGAGTTTAAACCCGTCTTTGGCGTATTCCAACGAAAGACTGTCTCGGTCCAAGCCTAGATACACTTTGGCCATTCCATTCAGCAGTTGGATTTTTTCCCTGTCGTCATCCAATTGCTCTTTATGAAGCATGTTACTTTGGTCGTACCAATACAAAGCCCATTGGTATTTTCCTTGATCTAAATATATACCGCCCTTCACTTCATAGGCATAGGCAAGCCAATCATATACCTTTAACCGCTCGAAAACGGCGATACTCTTATTGATGTTGAACATCGCCAATTCGTAATTCTTGGCTTCTCTGTATAGCGAAGCCATATTACTTTGCGTTTCCGCCGTAGTGATTTCGTCCCCAAGAGCTTTGTTCACATTTTGCACAATGTCGTAGAAGGCCAAAGCATTTTTAAAATCTTTTTGGTCAGCATAAAGACCAGCAATGTTTTCGTTAAGAATCGATTGCATTAGTTTGTCGTCCTGCTTCGTAGCGACATCAATACCCTCCAAATAGAGCTCTAACGCTTCCGCATAGTTACCGACGTAGGCATGGTCTTGACCAAGTCCATTGATTATGCCCAATTGTGTCTTCGTTAGCCCTAAATCCTTTGATTTTTTTAATCCCTTGGTATAGTATGTTACCGCCATTTCCGTACGGCCGGCATCCGAGTAATAATTACCCAGACTTTCCAGGCATTGGGCAATACCTCCTTCATAATTTAGGGATTCACTGTACTTCATCGCCCTATTGGTGATGTGCAACATGCTATCGTTGTTGATGAAACGATACTGTTTGGCATGTTCGATCAATAAGTCGAGATGAAGCGAATCTTTTTTGTTGAAACGTTTGGTGGAGTACAAACGCTTTAAGCGGTACCCGATGCTATCCCTTTTGTTTTCGTTGAGAATATTGGAATAAGAGAAACCAGTCCCTAGAACAAAAAGCAGTCCTAGGCATCCAAGGTGTAAGTTTAAGGTCTTCTTGATTCGGGGCATTTTAATATACGTTCACAACCTTTCAAAAATAACGGTTGGTAGGCCAAATGTGGATTTATTGTTGTGAAACCCCAAAATGTGATGGTATGGCAAAAATGAGTACCCGCTCAACAGAACCGATAGTATTTTGAATGTCAATCAGTTAAGTTTTAATTTCTTCGTTATTTAAATGTTGTAAGGAAGGAAGTCATTTTTATGTAGGAATTTGTGAGGGATGAATAGACTAGGGATATAAGAGAAATCTTTTGATAGAGTAAAGAAAAAAAATTACCTTTGCCACCGCTTAAAATGGTGGTTGTAGCTCAGTTGGTTAGAGCGCCGGATTGTGGTTCCGGAGGTCGCCGGTTCGAACCCGGTCTTCCACCCCAAAAAACCCTTGAACTTGTATTCAGGGGTTTTTCTTTTTTAAGTAGAGTGTACTTTATTTCGTAGCCTTGTCCACTACAACTTTTTCGGGTCTATTGGCGACCTCCCATGCCGTGTGGAATACCAATCTGGTTCGGTTTTCAAGCAAATCGTAGTTTATTTTATCTGGAGTATCCCCGGGTTGGTGGTAATCAGGGTGTGTACCATTAAAGTAAAAGATGATGGGGATATTGTTTTTGGCAAAATTGTAGTGATCACTTCGATAATAGAAACGATTGGGGTCATTGTCATCATTATACGTATAATCCAGCTCAATATTCATGTATTTTGCGTTCACTGCTTCGGACAGTTCATGCAAATCCGTACTCAGTTTATCAGAGCCAATCAAGTAGATATAATTTCGGTTTCCATCCCGTTTTGGGTCAATCCTTCCAATCATATCAATATTGAGGTTGGCCACCGTCTGTTCCAGTGGAAAAATAGGGTCATAGTCTGTGTAGTATTTGGAACCCAAGAGTCCTTTCTCTTCACCAGTCACGTGCAAGAAAACAACGGATCGTTTTGGGCCTAATCCATCCGCCTTTGCTTTTTTGAAAGCTTCGGCAATTTCCAACAAGGCCACACTACCTGAACCATCGTCATCGGCACCATTGTTGATCTGTCCACTTGCTGTCACCCCAATATGGTCCAGATGAGAAGATATAACCACATACTCATTTGGTTTTTCCGACCCTTTTATGATAGCTGCTACATTTTCAGAGCTCACGGCTTTGTTACCACTGGTGATATTCAAAACCAATTCGGCATCCACAGTTTTCGGGGTGTTTTCTGTTTCTATTTCAGGAACCAAGGCTTGGGCCACATTGGTCTTGAGCATTATCAGAAAATTGGAATTGGTTTCCGCGGCGAGGGACATTCTGCCACTCTGGTTGTTTTTCATGAAGTTGAAATAGCCTTCATATCGGGCGTAATTTTGGGCGTCGACATATAGTACTCCAATCGCTCCTTTCTCTATGGCCAACTTGCTCTTTTTTCCAATGCCCTCCGACATATTACTCCACTTGGATTTCAGCAAGGTACCCGAAACAATGTAGTTGCCTTCTTGATCCTTGGGTTCCCCCGCTTTGATAAGAACGATTTTGCCCGTAACATCCAAGTCACTATAATCCGAATAGCCATTATCTTCAATACCATAGCCGAGATATACAAAATCTTCGTAAGTTCCTTCCGCAGCAGTAAAGGAAATCACCCCATCACCTAGTGTATGTGTCGTTCCGTTTAAAGTAATGTTTCCGGTAGGAACACTTGCCACCTCCAAAGGCACTTCTTGGAAGTAATCGCCATTTGCCTTGGCCGCAGGGATGTTCAAATCCTCATAGGCTTTTTTCAAATAGGCAATAGCCTTTTTTTGTCCAGGTTGTCCAGTTTCCCTTCCCTCAAACGCATCAGAAGCATAAATGTAAAGATGCTCTTTTAACTCATCTTCGGTAATGGAAGCAGCGTAGGGGATAGGGTTATAGGATTTTAATTCATCGGAAGCCTCATCCACGGTTTTTTGTGCGGAATTGCATGCCGCAATCAAAATGAAACCTAGTGACAATATTTTTTTCATCGCTATTTTCTAAAGTGCTCAAAGGTACCTAAAAGTGTACAATGCTTTATGGTTAACGGAATCAGAAAAATCTGTAATTCCATAAAAGGCGGTATAACGGATTTTAAAATCGACCAGAACAGAGTATTTTTGCCACATGGTGAAAAACTACGTGGTTCTTTTTACGATTTTCCTCTTTGTCCTAAACGGTTCTTCTGCACAGGAAATAAAGGTTTTCAAGCTCGAAGATTTTGAACTTAAGGGAAAAGTTCACGTTTGTCTAGTAGTTACCGACTATGGAAATGAGTCCTTCGAATTTGATGAGTTGGGCAGGTTGGTCAAAACCACTACTCAATACAATGACTCAGACCAAGATGTCACCCTTTATAAATATGAGGATGGTTTTTTGGTCGAAAAAAGAATGGAGAGTTATAAAGATGGGGTTATTGATGAAGCCACATCCATGGCTAACTTTTACGAACGTAGCGAAGGGGATACCGAAAAAATCATTGAGAAAATCATTTCGTATGATAAAGAGTTTTTGGAACAGCAGGAACATCAATATGATGCTACTGGAAAACTCACTAAGGTGATTACCTCAAATGCCAACGGTGTTGATGAAACCCTATACGAATACAACACCTACAAAAACGAAACCACCGCAAGTCAATATACCAATGAGATAATTCAAAAATCGGTGCGAACCTCGCAAAAGAAACTGCGTAGCGGTATGCGAACAATTGTTTTGACCAAGGATTTCGTAGATGGTACCCCGCAAACCGCGGTAGAAGAAATCAAGGACCAAAATGGGCGTTTATTAAGCAAGCAGTATTTTTTGTTCGATTCAGAAACCAAACAGTTTGCACCTGATCGGAAGGTATCTTTTGTTTACGATGCTGAGGGTATGTTGACCAAAGAGACCACCCAAACCGAGAATGCAAAATCCGTACGGGAGTATATTTATCAATTTGACAATGGCTCGCCCAAAAATTGGATTAAACAGATCATTACGCCTGATAACAGTTACACCACGCGTAAAATCACCTATTATTCTGAAGAGACAGAATAGCGGTTTGAAGATGAAGTACAAAAGTTGAGTATGGATAAAGCGAAAGTATTGGCAATTTGCAATAGTATTTGCAAAAACACGCTTATGGAAACCTTAGCCATCGAATATGTTGATGTGGGAGAGGATTTCTTAACTGCTCGTATGCCAGTAACTCCGAAAGTGCATCAACCGGATGGCGTTTTGCATGGGGGCGCTTCTGTTGCCCTAGCCGAAAGTGTGGGGAGTGCCGCTTCGCACATTTTTTTGGATGGCGAAAAGTACTTTGTACGCGGCTTGGAAATTGCAGCAAATCACGTCAAATCCATCAAGGAAGGCTTTGTGTATGCCAGAGCTAGCTTTATACACAAAGGTAGAACTACGCAACTTTGGGAAATCAAGATTACCAATGAACAGGGCGATTTGATATCGAACTGTAAACTCACCACCATTGCCTTACCCAGAACCTAGTCCGCAATCCATATTTTTCGAAAAACTGCAAGCTAGTTTGAAGAAAGGCTTTCCGTTTTGCGCGTATCGCAAACCTGGGGACAATTTGGTTCGTGCCGTATTTCAATCCAACAAAGTAATCTACCCTACCCAAGGATTTCAAGATAACGGATTTGTGTTTGCACCTTATGATTGGAAAGAAAATGCCGTGTTTATACCCGAGGATGAGGTAATGGTTTGTCATTTTGAAAGCGCTTTTCCGAAATCAGCTATGCAAACCAAACTTTTGAACCAAGACCAAGAATCCTATGTCGACTTGGTCAAGAAGGCGATTTCGACTATTAAGACCAGTGCGTTGGAAAAGGTGGTGGTTTCTCGAAAAGTTAGCACAAAGTTGGATAAAAGCCCCTTGACCTTATTCAATGAAATTTTGAAATCGTACCCAAATGCCTTTTGTTATCTCTGGCATCATTCGAAAATAGGAACATGGTGTGGGGCTACGCCTGAAAGTTTTCTAAAGTTGGATAAGAACAACGTCCAAACCATGGCTTTGGCAGGAACCCTTTGGGCAGACGAAGATGACACTCCAAATTGGACTCAAAAGGAAATACATGAACAGCAACTGGTAACTGATTTTATTTCAGATTCCTTGGGTCCCTTCCTAAAAGGAATAGTGACGGGGCAAGTGACCACCGTAAAAGCAGGAGGGGTTTTCCATCTGAAAACACCAGTTTCGGGTACCTTAAGGGTTCCAGACCAACTAAAAGGGCTCATTGAAGTGTTGCACCCTACGCCGGCAGTTTGTGGGACGCCAACCGAGTTGGCGAATGCCTTTATCACGCAAAATGAAACACATAACCGTAGGTTTTACTGCGGGTTCTTGGGCGAATTGAACCCCGGGGGACAGCCCAAGGCCGATTTGTTCGTGAACCTGCGCTGTATGGAGTTGGAAAAAAAAGCCGCGCACATTTATGTAGGAGGCGGAATCACCCGAGATTCGAAACCCGAACAAGAATGGGAGGAAACCCAATTCAAAAGCAAAACCATGCTAGCACTTTTGCAATAGTGCTGTAGGGGTAGTGGCGGTTTATGCGTTGCACCGTATTTTTGTAGTGATGAAATACTCCGATATTCCCTCGGCCCAGACCGTGGTATTGTATTTGAAGGCGGCGGGCATCAAACATATCGTTATATCTCCGGGTTCCCGAAATGCTCCCCTTATTTTAGGTTTCACCAAAGATGATTGGTTTTCTTGCTACAGTATTGTGGACGAACGCGTAGCGGGTTTTTTTGCGCTGGGTATGGCCAAAAATATCAAAGAACCCGTTGCGGTGCTATGTACTTCTGGGAGCGCTTTGTTGAATTATCATCCAGCTATTTCAGAAGCCTATTATAGTGAGGTACCGTTGGTTGTTATTTCTGCAGATAGACCATCCTATAAAATTGATATCGGGGATGGGCAAACCATTCGGCAAGAAAATGTTTTCACCAAACATATCGGATATGCCGCCAACCTCAAACAAGACGTAAGCCATGCTACTGAAACTGTTGAGCGTTTCGGACCAAGCTTGCTTAGCAATCCGCAGCAGCAAATCCAAGCACATAATCAAATAGAACTGGAAAAGGCGTTGTCTAGTTGCCTCACGGAAAAACTCCCAATTCACATTAACGTACCGTTTGAAGAGCCCTTGTATGGGACCGCCGATGCCCCCTCAGTTGCCATCCAAGACTTGAATGTTTTCTCGACGAATAGAGAATCAACCTTTACGGACTATGAGCGTTTTGCTGGGCGATGGCAAAAAAGCAAGCGAAAAATGATTCTGGTAGGGGTAGCACAACCCCATTTGCTGGAGCCCGAGATTGTAAATGCTTTGGGTGCAGACCCATCGGTTTTGGTGTTTACGGAGACCACTTCGAATCTGCAACACCCCAATTTCTTTCCAAGTATTGATAGTATCATCGCACCAATTGAAAAGTCGGAAGACGCTGCTGAAAAGTTCAAAAGGCTTCAACCCGAAATTTTGATAACCCTCGGTGGACTGATTGTTTCCAAGAAGGTGAAAGCTTTCCTGCGAAAATACCAGCCTTTGGAACATTGGCATGTGAGTCAAGGCAAGGCCTATGATACCTTCTTTTGTTTGAAACAGCATTTCAAGACCAATCCTAACCTTTTCTTGAAGGCTTTGACAGATTCAGGTAAGACCATTTCAAACTACACTGAACCTTGGCGCGCGGTAAAAACCAATTATGAAAAACGTTTGCCCCAATATTTGGAGAAGATTCCATTTTCGGACTTTTCGGCTTTTGCTTTGGTACAAAAAACGATTCCGGATAAATATCAAGTGCATTTGGCCAATAGCTCCACGGTTCGGTATTCGCAGCTTTTTGATATGAATCCATCCCTTGATGTTTTTTGCAATCGCGGTACCAGTGGTATTGATGGAAGTACCTCTACTGCTGTGGGAGCTGCCGTGCACCATCCTTCACCTACCTTGCTCAT
>JBCBCH010000029.1:0-12638 GCA_038530835.1 Bacteroidota bacterium
GGTTTGGCATCCTTAAAACTTGCCACAACAGAACAATATATTGAAATGGCCATCTTCTTGGCCCTTTTTGTGGGGACCTTACAATTGTTGATGGGCTTCGCAAAAATGGGTTTTCTGGCCAATTATCTGTCGAGACCTGTGGTCAGTGGTTTCACCTCTGCGGCGGCCATCGTGATTTCTGTAAGCCAGCTAAAGTATCTTATTGGCATTCCTATCGAAAGCGGCAGCGGAACCCTTAAAACCTTGAGTCAATTGTTTCAAAACTTAAGCCAGACCAATCTTTTTGATTTGGGCATTGGACTTATGGCGATTCTAATTATCGTATTGCTTAAAAAGCGAAGTAGAAAGTTGCCTGGAGCGGTTTTCGTGGTGACCATTTCTATATTGGGAGTCTATTTTTTTGAGGAATACCATTCTTCCCTATCCCTTGTGGGTAGTATACCTGGCGGACTTCCTTCCTTTCATTTGGCTTTGCCAGAGCTGAATCAATGGGGGTCGGTATTTCCATTGGCTTTGGCCCTATCGTTTATCGCTTTTGCCGAAGCGATGACCATGGTAAAAGCACTGGAAGACAAGGCCCAGACACGTTACACTAAACCCAACCAAGAACTTCGAGCGTTGGGAATTTCCAATATAATTGGGTCACTTTTTCAAGCCTATCCCACAAACGCTAGCTTTTCGCGTTCGGCCATTATGGTAGACGAAGGCGCTCGGTCCGGTTTGGCTTCTATTGTCAGTGCTTTGGTTGTCGCTGCAACCTTGCTTTTTTTCACCGATTTCTTTCAGTACTTGCCCAATGCCGTGCTCGGGGCGATTATTTTGGTTGCTGTTTACGGATTAATTGATTTCAAATATCCTGTGGAGCTTTGGCAAAAGCAACGCGATGAATTTGGGGTGTTGGTCTTGACGTTTCTCACGACCTTGTTGATAGGGATTTCAGAAGGAATCATTTTTGGGGTATTGTTTTCATTGTTGCTCTTGGTATATCGAACTTCAAAACCCCATGTCGCGGTATTGGGAAAGATAAAGGGAACCAACTACTTCAAAAATGTATCGCGCTTTTCAGAAGACATTCAAGTAGATGACGACATGCTTATCGTTCGGTTTGACGGGCAATTGTATTTCGCCAACATGGATTACTTCAAAAAAACGCTCTATGCCAATATCTCCAAAAAGGGAAAGGCTTTGAAAAGTGTGGTGTTGAGCGCAGAATCCATCAACTATATGGATAATAGTGCAACCACCATGTTGCATCAAATCATTTCAGATTTGAAGGAAAAAGGGATTGACATTTACATCGCTGGAGCGATTGGTCCGGTGCGAGATATTTTGCATTTAAGCGGTTTGAATGAAGCGATTGGGGAAGACAACTTTTTTGTGCGCACCAATGAGGCGGTGGACTTCTGTTTGAACAAAGGGCCACGTACCCAAATACAAAAGAAGATTTCAGGACAATCCCGGAAGTTTTCTGCCAAGGGATAAGTACCTTTGTAAAGTGATGTTGAACATGAATTTTGGGACATGAATATTGAACAAATCTATACAGGATGTTTGGCGCAAGGCGCGTATTATATTGAAAGTGAAGGAGAGGTAGCCATTATTGACCCTCTTCGGGAAACGGAACCATATTTGGCCCGTGCCGAAAAAGACAATGCGACGATAAAATACATTTTTGAGACCCACTTTCATGCCGACTTTGTCAGCGGACATGTTACCCTTTCCAAACAAACTGGTGCCCCCATTATTTATGGCCCGAATGCCAACCCAAGTTTCGATGCTATCATTGCAGAAGATGGTCAGGAATTCAAGCTTGGAAACATCACCATCGTGGTATTGCATACTCCAGGGCATACCATGGAAAGTACTACTTACTTGTTAAGAGACCAAAACGGTAAAGACCATGCCATTTTCAGTGGAGACACCTTGTTTTTGGGTGACGTCGGAAGACCTGATTTGGCACAAAAGGCAAACGATATCACACAAGAAGATTTAGCAGGTATTTTGTACGATAGTTTACGTGATAAAGTGATGCCGCTTGGGGATGATGTAATCGTATATCCTGCTCATGGCGCCGGTTCTGCCTGTGGAAAAAACATGATGAAGGAAACGGTGGATACCTTGGGCAATCAGAAAAAAATGAACTATGCCCTTCGGGCGGATATGTCTCGAGATGAATTCATTAAAGAAGTTACGGATGGATTGCTTCCGCCACCCCAGTATTTTCCATTGAACGTGAAAATGAACAAAGAAGGGTATGATGATATTGATGCGGTATTGGAAAGAGGTACCGTGGGCATGAATCCGGAAGAGTTCGAAGCGGCTGCAAATTCGCTTGGCGCTTTGGTCTTGGATGTTCGACACCAAGAGGATTTTGCCAAAGGGCATGTGCCACGTTCCATTTTTATCGGCTTGAACGGTAGTTTTGCTCCATGGGTCGGTGCCTTGATTGCCGACGTAAAACAACCTTTGTTGCTAGTAACTCCTGAAGGAAAGGAAGAAGAAGCCATCACCCGCCTGTCTCGTGTTGGGTTCGACGGTACCATAGGATTTTTAAAGGGTGGAACAAACGCTTGGGAAGCTTCAGGACGTGACTTGGACACCGTGAAAAGCATTACAGCTGAAACCTTTAAAACCATTTTGGAACAAGATGCCGAAACCAAGGTATATGATGTACGTAAGGAAAGCGAATACAGTGCCGAACATATTGATGGAGCAACCTTAACGCCCTTGGATTATTTAAACGACTACCTTGGAGAATATGGCGGAGAATGGACCTATTATGTGCATTGCGCGGGAGGGTATCGCAGTATGATTGCAGCTTCTATTCTTAAAAGTCGCGGGATTCATAATTTGGTGGATATTGCTGGTGGTTTCGCTGCCATCAAGGCATCTGGAATTCCCGTTACGGACTTTGTTTGTTCGTCCACAAAATAAACGTTCGTCCCAGTTTCTGTAAGGTATACCGATTTGTGCACAATATCCGGTGGACAAAAACCGTTTCTGTCCTGATGACAGGGGCAATTTGCTCACCTCGGTTATCCTTTTGGGGATAAACAGTTTGCCTCTTAAGAACCAACCAACGTTTTATGTCAATGACCGTCTGTATAATTGATGATGATTTGGTATCGCAATTCGCCACGCGATACTGCATCCAGCAATTCAATAAAGACTTTGATATTGTAACCTGCGCTAGCGGGGAGGAAGGCTTGTACTTTTGCGCCAACCTTTTGGAAAACGAACATCGTTTGCCTGACGTCATCCTTTTGGATTTGATTATGGATGAGATGGACGGTTGGGCGTTTTTGGACAATTACCGGGAAGCTTTCCAGAGCTATCAATCTACCCAAATTTTTATCCTTTCCGCTTTTGTAAATACGAAAGACAGGAGCCGTGCTAAAGAAAACAACATGATTTCGGGCTATTTTGACAAACCGTTATCCAAAAGTTTGATGCGCCAAATTTTCAGTACTTCGGAGGAAAAACACTGAGTGTTTTCATAGAGCGTAAGTTTCTTTGAAAATGTGGATTTAAATGCCATCAATACCAGTACTACAAAAGACATTGTGCTGTTTGATGCTTCCGGTGCCGTCCCATATGAGGAACTCTTGTTCGCGACTTTTGTTTATACTAACCGACTCGGTGACGTTTTGGAATACACCCTTGATTTAGACTAACGGAAAATAGTACTTTAGCGCTTTTCGGCACGGTTTGACTATAACTAGAAACAAGCCTGCGCTGAGTATATTGGCCTCATAGTTCAAGGGATAGAATAGAAGTTTCCTAAACTTTAGATCCAGGTTCGAGTCCTGGTGAGGCCACTAGGCAGGCTTGCTTTGCTTCATGCTTCCTTAAAGGCGACCCAAAATTTCAGGGCCAATCTCAAAGCTTTTTCCAATAAGTCCCATGACGATTTTTCTTCCATTGTCACCATTGGTCAAAGCGACCAGCCCTCTTTTTGATTCTGGTAAAAGCAAAATGATGGCATTTACGCCTTTATCACTTCCTGCCCCTAGCAAGGCGTATTCGTTGTTCGGAAGGTCTTCAAAAACGACCCAACCTAATCCAATCCCCACGCCCTCTTTTACCGGAGATTTTGGAGTAATCATTTGCGCATATAGTTCCTGTGAAATGCCATTTCCTTCCATGACCCCTATCCCGAAAAGCGCCAAATCGTTTACGGTTATCATCAAATTGTCGGCGGCGCTGGCCTTTTTTCGTTCTTCGATGTCAAATTCATAAGGCGCTCCTTCGGCATTATGGGCTATAGTCATTTTGTCAAAATCGATTTTGGAATCCCAAATCACATAGGTGTTCTTCATCCCAAAGGGTTCAAAAACCCATTCCTCCACTAAGGCCTGAAAGGTGGTTTCAAACTTGTTTTCCAGGGCCTTCTTCAAGTATTCGAATCCCTCGCCCGAGTATTGCACTTTTGTGCCAGGTTCAAAATCGAAAGCAAGCTTTTTGTCGGGGTTCATCCAGCGCCAATTCTTGAATCCCGTTTTGTGCCCCAAAATGTGACGGGCTGTTAATAATTTGGCATAGGGAGAACTTTCAATGTCCAGGTCAATCCAATAAGGGTATAAAGGCTCGTCCAAATCGAATAACCCTTGGTCTACGAGTTTTAGGGTAAGCCAAGTAGTAATGTTTTTTGCAATGGAAGCCGTATCAAAAAGGGCATCATCGGAAGCCTTGATGTTGGCTTTGGTTTCGCCTAATACGAAAGCATTGGTAATGGTTCCATTTTCTATGGTACCAATGCCCAAGGCGGGTACATTGCTTTCAGCAATCATAGCGTTCAACTCGTCCTTTGAAGGCAAGGAAATGTTGTTTTGGCATATGCCGAAGGTAAAGCTGAAAAGTGTAATAGTAATTAAAATTCGTTTCATCGTTTTTGGTTTTTTCGGATGACGATGAACCGCAAAGATTGTTGTGGACTTCGCTTTTTTGGAGCAGAACTATAGGCGATAGGAGTATCGGTAAAATCTGGGAGACTACTCGAAAGAGTCTATATATTCCAAATCTGATGAATTACGCAAAGACAGGGATTTGACCCTGCCCAAGCCTTCAAAATTAAAGGCAATACCCACCAAGGGCCTTTCCAAAGGTGGTTTTTGATAGGAGAAAGCGGTTTCTCCGTTAACGGTGATGCGCATTCCTTCAGGATGGGATATTATCTGAAGCTGAGCCAAAATGTTTCCTGCTTCAAAATCAACCCCAAATTTGGACAGGTCGTTGGTTTTGCCATCTATGCTTTCATCAAAAGCCAACACCGATAATTCAGAAGTGCATCCTTTTAGGGAGAGCGGAACAACCAAGGCGCCCCCTTCATACAAAAGGGCAATCCTAACGTTACGGCAAATATTAAAGCCATCTTTGGAAACATTGGTCAATTCCGTTTCCAACTCAAAATCGTTAGTGTAGAATTCTGGGAAGCCCCCAACTTTGTAAAATCCGGTCCAATACCGTTCTTTTTCGGAACCCAGCTTATATTTTTCAATGGCCCGTTGGGAAAGCTGTAATCCTCCTTCACCCTTGTATTCCGAAGGGTCTAAATAAACTGGAGAAGGTGAGTCTTCGATAACCCCCAACCATGCATTGTTTTTGATGACCACATCGGTTTCTGCATAAATTGAATCATTGATAACCAATTTGGCTTCGAAAAACCCGGGTTTGTAATAAATGCTGGTCGCTACGGTATCCAATCGATTGACCGTAAACCGTTTCCTTCGGTCCCAATCTTGTTGGATTTCTACTTTCGCACCTTCTGGGATTTGGGTCACATTGTAGGTAAACACTACCGAATTGGGCAACCCTGCACTCACTACCTGCCCTCGAAAGACTGGATTATCGTCTAGCACCACGGGTTTTGAATCTTTGGAGATTTGAAAACCGAACGCCACCGCAGCAATTAGTACGATTACAACTCCCAGCCAAAGTACATTTTTGGAAATCGAAGCGGTAGGTTGTTTTGTTGGTACCGGGTTTTGCTGCTTTTCAAAATCCCGCCAATCGGAAGCCCCAATGAACTTGGCCAACGCATCCAAAGTGGATTGGTTTGGGGAGGAATTGTGATTGACTTTTTGCCATATCCGTTTGAGGGTCGACACACTTAAAAGCACCCCGCTTTCTTGATGAATGGCTTCTGATAGACGTTGGAAATCGTTGGTGGTCCAGTGTAGGGAGGGACCCTGCGCGAACTTGGTTTCAATTCGCCGTTTGCAAGCTTCAAGATGTGCGGTGTTGAATCGCATAAAGGGTAATTTTTTAAAAATGAACAGAGATGAATAGCAATAAACAGTAATTCTTCACTCCCAAACCTGCGCTCCCTCTAAATTAGGACAATTAAAATTTCAATCATGATAAAAAGAAGTCAACAGTCTTTTTTGAGAAAGGCTTTGATAGGTTTTGGGTTTGTGCTGTTAACACATTTCAGTATGGCACAAACGTATTATGTAGATCCTCAGACTGGACATGATTCCAACAACGGAACGAAAGCCGCAGCACTAAAAACACTTAAAGCGGCCTTGAACCATTGCAATCAACTCACCGGAGCAGGAAACATTACCATTGTGCTATCACCAGGCATTTATGTTTTGGAGGATAAGCTGGTTATTAACCCAGTTCGGATGTTCTCCGATTCTACCCGTTTTACCATAAAAGCATTGCACAATCCTGATGACGAGGAATGGACTCCAGAACACATGCCGGTGGTTCAATCAATTTCTGCCAATAACTCGAAAACGCAATTTGATCATACTACTGGATTTTTGGTCGCATCCTCGCACGTAACCTTCGAAGGATTGAAGTTTTTGGGCAATCCAAACCCCAATGTCAGGTACTACTATCCCATTAGCAAGGAAAATCCGAATTTGGAAGATTTGGAAGTGACGCAATGCATTTTTATCGGCGATAAGGAGGCAGCTCAAATTCAAGGTGGTGTTTGGGCCCATGGACGCAAAAACAAAGTGTCACATTGCGTTTTTCTGGAGTGCAGAAATGCGGTGTTGTTTTTCAATAACATAGATTATTTTTCAATAACCCATACCATTATCCAAAAATCATATGAAAGTGCTTTTTGGTTTGGCGCCAAGGATGTTCCGTTTACCTTTCACAGCAACGTCCTAAGTTATAATGAGAATGTTATGGTTTTTCCTAAAGGTCTGGCCTTTACCTCGCCCTTTTCGAATAGTTGTTTTTATGAAAATCGAGGCGAGGTAGGGTATTGGTCTCGCACGGATAGCGAAGTGATTCAAGATTACGGTGCCAAAGTGAAATTGGAAAATATAAAGCGAAACGTTCCTGTTAAGCTGATAGAAAACAAAGGCGTTTCTCCTTCCCACAATCACCTTACGTTGGCTAACACAAGCCAAGAACTGGGTTTTGGAGCGGGGATTTTCAAAAATGCAACAGAACAAGAATGATTTTGGGTATCAATTTAGCTGAATGGAGCATTCAACCAAGCGGTCAAAAATTACTTTCGAAACATGCGTAAACTATATTTTCCAATTGTATTGATACTGTGGATTGGCACCTTTGGATATGGTCAAGAACCTCATTTGAATGCCGATTCGTTAAAAGCCGATTTTAAGCTGTTCCGTGATGTGTTGCAACGATATCATCCAGGGATGTATCGCTATAAGCATCCACATAAGGTGAATGCGGATTTTGACAAGTCAGAAAAAGACTTTGTTGCTAGCCAGGATTTAAAAGAAGCCTATTTGAGCCTTCATAGGGCCACAAGTAAAATTCAGTGCGGGCATACCTATCCCAATTTTTGGAATCAAGAGAGGTCCATTCGAGAAGCGCTGTTTGAACAAGAAGACAAACTGCCGTTCACCTTCACGATTGTCCGAAACAAAATGTATGTCCACAAAGATGTTTCGGGCAATAGACTAAAGTCTTGTACCGAAATTTTGACTATCAACGGGATGCCTGTAGCGGATATCGTCGAAAACCTGAAACCCTACCGACGCTTGGATGGCAATAATATGGCTAAATTCTATATTGACTTTTCCATCACGGGCGAAGGAAAGTACGAAGCATTTGATGTTATTTTTCCAATGTTGTATCCTCCGGTGAATGGGAAATATCAACTCACCGCTAGTTATTTGCAAAAGGATACCATACCCATCGAAGTAACGGCGATTTCTCGGGAGAAAAGAAAAACCCTTCTCAATTTGGTTGGAGATGACAAAGCCAAACTTTGGGAAAAGTATTTTATCGGAGATTCCATTGCGACCCTCAAATTAGGAACCTTTGCCGTGTGGAACATGAAGTTGGATTGGAAGGCATATCTCGAGAATTTTTTCAAGGAAACACAAGAAAAACAATCCAAATATCTGCTTATGGATTTGCGTGGTAATGAAGGTGGATTGATGGAGGTCTATTGGGAGTTGTTCAAATATTTAACGGTAGAACCTTTACAATTGAAACGTGATGCGCAACGTACCGTGTATGAAATGGTGAGGGATGAATTCAAACCCCATTTGGAAACTTACGACCAAACGTACTTTGATTTAACCGGCCAGGTAACCAAAAAAGGCTATGATTTTTATGAGTTCAATGATGCGGGTTTGAAGTATTTGGAAGTTAAACCATCCCAATATGCTTTTGCGGGTAAAATCTTTGTTTTGATTGATTCTGCCAACAGCTCGGCCACCTATTATCTCACCAAATTTTTAAAACAGAACCAATTGGCCAAACTTATCGGGGCTCCAACGGGAGGCAATATGATGGGAACCAATGGAGGACAATTTTTCCTGCTCAAGTTGCCCTATACCAAGTTGGAAGTGGATGTACCCTTGATTGGATATTATCCCCACGAAACTGCTGAAGATAGTGGGCTGGAACCCGATATCCTCGTTGAGCGAAACTTCAACTACTACTTTAGCCAATGGGCTATGGAAGATGACCCTGACCGCACCGCTTTTTTGGAAATCATCTCCCAAGACTAAAATGGCAATACCCATGAAAAAAATACTCTTTTTGGTTCTATTTTGCCTTTCTGTGATTTGTCTTCATTCACAATCGGGCAGATTGGCCTTTGCCGAACCTTTAGCTGCGTTTCGCTTGGATGGGGAATTGAATGATTGGCCTCAGGATTTTAAGCGGTACACCATCCACCATCCTGTTTGGCGAAGTGCCGAAAAAGACACCCAAGATTTTGAAGCCTATTTCATGGTAGGGTACCAGTTGGCTGGGAACAAGCTATGTTTGGCCATAGTAACCCAAGATGAGCACCCTGTTCAAGTAGATGGCGATATGGAATTGGGAGACCTTTATGCCCTCTTCTTGGATGAGGCGCATCATGAAAAGGGCTCGCAAACCATCCGTTATAAAATGTCCCGGTTTGACCGAAGTATGACCAACGAAAGGGAATTATGGGATAAAGCTGCCAACGCTTATTTAAATTGGGATAACATCAGCTATAAAATCAATCAAGAAAAAGGTAGGACAATATATGAAATCGCTATTAAACTTCGTGACCCAATTGCTATAGGTAGGGTAATCGGGATGGGGCATTTGGTTCAAGATGTAGACCCGGAAAAGGAAACCGTTTATGCCTGGGTATCCTCAAGAAATAAGGATTTCAATGCGCAACCCCGAAGGCTTGGAATGGTGCAATTTGTAGACTCTGATACAGCTTTTGGTAAGGTTTCCGGCAGCGTAGCCTGGGAGGTATCTGGCGTGCCTACGGAACCTGAGGGTATCCGTTTGGTTGCGAAAGACAACCCCAAGAATTGGATGTACTTTCCGGTAGGAGAAAAAGGTGGGTTTGAAGTGACTCTGCCCGTTGGAGCGTACTATACCAAACCTGGAAAGACGGCCTTCTTTCAACGGGAAACCTTCTTTAAAGCAGATACTACCCAAGTAAAAGCGTTTACGGTTAAAGCAGGGGAAACCTCTGATTTGGGTACTTATCAGTTAAGAGCTACCAAGGCTCCGAACTTCCCACAAAAAGGACGAGCCCTTTCGAATTTTTCGGAACGAAGCAAAACGTTGATTGATTCCGTTATTCAATCCTACATGGAATACTATCAAATCGAAGGGGTTACGTTCGCAGGTCTAAAAAAAGGCGAAATCATATATGAGAAGCAATACGGCGTTTCGAATAGTTTTTCCAAAGAACCTGTAACGGACAAAACCTTGTTTGAGGTAGCCTCTATCACCAAACCGACCTTTGCGTATGCTGTACTTCGATTGGTGGATAAAGGCTTGATAGATTTAGATAAGCCCTTATACCAGTACCTTCCATGGGATGAGATTGAAACGAAGCCATATGCCAAACTTTTAACCGCTCGTGTGGTGCTTTCCCATCAAACCGGATTACCGAATTGGGGCGAGATGAAGTTTTTGCACAAACCAAGCGAAGGCTATACCTATTCAGGAAGCGCTTACCAATACCTGGGTAGGGTTTTAGAAACCATAACAGGGAAGGACATCCATACGATTTTGCAGGAAGAGGTGGTGAAACCGTTGACCCTGGAACATTTTTACTACCAAGCCCATCCTTATGTGCGTCAACATAAGGCTCACGGACACTTCAATGGTTTTCCTGGCGGAATCGATATGCCCAAAAAACCTTGGGTAGCGGGATGTTTGATAACCAATGTTCGCGGTTTGTCAGAATTTGTTTTTGCTTTAAAAAAGCGAAAAGGCTTGAAACCGAAAACCTATTCGGAAATGTTCAGCAAAGTAGTTGAGATTCCTTTGGACGAACGAGAGAACAACTGGGGTTATCCAGAATACATGGGATTGGGTCTGTTTTTTGAAGAAGGAAACGATGGATTGGTTTTCCGCCACAGCGGTAATAATGGAGACTTCAAATCCGTTTTTCGTTATAATGATGATACCGAAATCGGATACATTTTATTGGCGAATGGCAATACCGGGCAATTCCTTTTGGATGCTATTGAAAAAATATTGTATTGATTTTAGCTGTTGGTTTGCTAGTCATTTTCACAAAAAGGTTCAATTTTCTATTTCTGGGGTAGTTTTCAAAAACGCTTTGGGTGTATACCCTGTTTTCTGTCGGAATATGGAAAAGAAAGAGGATTTGGAACGGAAGCCTGCTTCCAAACCAATGGCTTCTATGGTAATATCCTTTCGGGATTGCAGTAGTTTTTTCGCCTCTTCCACCCGATAGGTATTGATGTAATGGGAAAAACTGACGTTGAAGTTGTCGTTGAGTACCTGCGATATGCGTTGGGGTGCAACGTTCATGGCTTTGGCCAAAGTATTGATTTTAAAATCTGGATTTTTAAACAAGGACGAATCAAAAAGGTATTGGTCCATTTTTTCCTTTAAAAGAGCCGCTTCGAGGTTGTTGATTTTTTTGCCAGCATACTTTTCCCGGAAACTTTTCTGGAAGAAACCATTCGCTTTGTAGATTAAAATGAGACTCCCATAAAAGATGATGGAGAAGAAAATGGGGCCGAGCACATAGTTGGTGAAAAGGGAAATGGCAAATCCAAGACAAATTGCTACGAAAGCCACAAAAACAATTCTTTTTTGTTTGAAGAGCCCGTCATGGCGTTTCTTTTCTAATAGAAGCCGAAGTCCTGCAAAACCAATATATATGGTTAACAATGCATGCATGGCGTACCGGATTTCGAAGTCCCAAAAAGAAAAATGTTCATGATAGGGATATAGCCATCCGAACAAGAGAATGGTGGAAAACAGTAAAAAGAAATGAAGACTGTCTCGTTTAGCGAATGAAGTTTTATCCGTTTTCATTAAGATGAACAGGACAACACCTGCCAGCACATTTGCGGTTAACCCCAATTGTATCAATAAAGGGTGAATGATTCCAAGAAAGAAATAAAAACAGGAAACCCCAACCCGAAGCACTATCAAAAACAACAACCCGCCTAAGGAAAGTAAATAGGGATTACGATGTTTTAAGCCCTGGAACCCAAAATAAACGCTTGCCAACAAAGCGTTGAACACCCCTAGTGCACTGAAAAAGAACAAGAGCTCATTTTTCAAAACATCCAAGGCCGCAAACATTTGTTGTATGGTTTTGGGTTACTCTTTAGAATGATGCTCGGCTTGTTTGCCGTAAATCGTGGTATGCATCCCCGCAATTTTCCACATGCCGTCTACCTTTTCCATCAACCGTGTTTCGCGCTTTAAACCGCGAACAGAGTCTACTTGTTCATAGGTGACCCAAGCTCCATTGCCATACACGCGGACCTCTATCTCTTCGATGGGTTTGGGCAACGGGTCTGGTTCCGGGTGTTCTTCAAAATAGGTTTTTACAAAACCACTTATTTCTTTCCAGCCTAAGGTTTCGGTGATACTGCTATCCGGAAACTGCATATAGGTTTTGGTCACAAAGGGTTCGTGAATCCATTTGTTTTGCCAACCTTCATAATCACGACTGAACGCCGCCACGGTTTCGCTATTTATGGTAGCGAGTATTGCTGTTTTTTCTTGCTCTAGGGTAGGGCTTTTTACCTCTTCCGTTGATGCTTCTGAAGGTTGCTCTTTTTTGCAAGCAACAATGGCTAACAAGAGTACTAGGGTATAGATTGTTTTCAACAATTAAGGATTTAATTCAAAGAATGATTCAATACGGGCACCTTATCTCGAACGTATTTTTTATGAGTATACCGGAAATGAAAAAGGTGACCGTA
>JBCBCH010000030.1:0-12433 GCA_038530835.1 Bacteroidota bacterium
AACTACTTCCGAAAAGAGAACCCTAGAAAAAGCATCAAATACGGCAAGCTTGCAGTTGAGTTGGGGGGAGCGATTTTTACAGAATCGAATACCCTGATTTCGGCGGAAGAACGACATCTGCTTGCCATGGCACATCTGCAACTAGGGCAAGTCATGTTAGACCGGGAACGGTTTTTTGAAGCCAAAATACATTTGGAGGCCTGCTTGAGCCTGTCACAAGAAATAGCGAACGAAACATACGAAACAAAGGCAAGGGCAAGTCTGGATTCGCTGTATGCCGTGGCAGATTCTTCAGAGATAAAGCAAGGTTTGTTTTCTAAGACTTTCAGTCAAATCCGTTTTGCTAAAAATTTCAATAAAACCACCAACAACCTTGGGGTACAAAAGGAAATGAAGTTAGCGATACATCATGAAAACAGGGGAAACTTCATAAAAGCCATAGAACACTATGAACAGGTTATAAATCTACTCCGGAATCAAGGAGATTCAGAGAATATTGGAGAAATTCAGCTAAAAATCGCCCAGATGTATGATAGTTTGAACCAACACACCGCGGCCCAAAAATTTCTGGGAGAAGCCATAGCCAATCAAGAAAGAGAACTGGCTGGAAGAAATTCAAACGTGCTGTCAGGAAACACTGAGCTACTGGACAGCCTATCGATAAATAATGCGTCCAAAGCAGAAATCGACAAAGTACTTCGCGAAGAACAAGCGCAAATGAAAGACTTAGCAGAACGCTACGCGCGAGAAAATGACTTTGAAAGCTCAATGGCCTACTATCGCATGTACCAGGAGCTCACGGTTAAAATCAAAAAGGATAGCTTGGACGAAGTGGCCGCCCGCCAACAGAAAGAAAATGAGATAGCGCTGCTCAAACAGCAAAAGAAAATCGCCGATATGAACGTGCAGTCGGCCGAACGCGAGAAGGAAAGACAGGTTGAAATTCGAAATGCCTCTATTGGGATTGGAATTGTACTTACACTAGGGGCAATAGGCGTATTTTACCTATATCTCGCCAAACGCAAGCAACACAAACGCTTGGAAGTAACCCACCGTGACTTGAACAAGGCAAAAACAAAACTCGTTTCCGCCGAAAAGCGAATTGTAAAACTACTGACCCAACAAGTTTCGGAAGATATCGCGCTCGAACTGCTCCAAAATACCAAAGATGAACCCGGCAAACATTTTGTCTGTTTGATGTTTTTGGACATTCGGGACTTCACACCCCTAGCAGAAAAAATGACCCCTGAAGAACTGATTGATTACCAGAACAATGTGTTTGGTTTTATGATGGATGCCATCCAGGGCAATAATGGAAACATCAACCAATTGATGGGCGATGGACTCATGGCCACGTTTGGCGCACCCAAATCCCACGGAAACGATTGCGAAAATGCCTATAAGGCAGCTCAAGAAATTTTGTTCGAACTCAAGGAGCGTAATGAAGCTGGCGTTATTAAAAAGACCAAAATCGGTATTGGATTACACGCAGGCTACGTAGTGACGGGGAACGTTGGGAATGAAAAACGAAAACAATATTCCGTAACAGGAAATCCTGTGATTATTGCCAGCCGCGTGGAACAACTGAATAAAGAGCATCAATCCCAACTCATCATCACAGAAGAAGTGTACCAAAAACTGGAGAATCCTCCCTCCAAACCAGAAGCCTTTTTGGAGGCCAAACTGAAGGGTCGGTCAAAACCTGTAAAAATATTAAAGGTCGTTTAAGCGTTCAGGTGCTTTGTAATTTTGGAACTTGTAGGAGCCGTAATTGAATAGAAAAAATCAATGAGCTTTCCCTCAGGGCTCACCAAATACTTCTGAAAATTCCATTTAACGCTGCTGTTCTGCTTTCCGTTCAGACCTTTTTGGGTAAGCCATTGATATAGCGGATGCTGATTTGGTCCTTTTACCTTCACTTTTTCGGTCATAACGAAACTCACCCCGTAATTCCGTTCGCAAAACGATTGAATTTCACCAGCAGAGCCCGGTTCTTGCGCTCCAAATTGATTGCTTGGAACGCCAACTACCATAAGTTGCGCCTTGTATTTTTGATACAGCCGCTCCAAATCTTTATACTGACCAGTGAACCCGCATTTGGAGGCAACATTGACGAAAAGCAAGTACTTTCCTTTGAATTCGGATAAATCCAAAGCGGTACCGTCCAATTGATTAATGGCAATATCATACAATTGGACAGTATCGCATTTATGGGTTTTCACCATAGGATTCAGCGCCTTACGGCCAATGGTGTTCAAAATTTTCAAAAGCCTTAGTTATTGATGTAATTGTACAATTCCTGAATTTTCTCGGGAGTGTTGAATTGTCCTCCGTAAAAAGAAGTTACGGTAGCAGAGGTATCATCTTTGATTCCTCTTGACGAAACACAAAGGTGTTTGGCATCAATAATGACTGCAACATCTTCTGTTTCCAAAATGGATTGCAACTCCAAGGCAATCTGATTGGTCAATCGTTCCTGCACCTGTGGGCGCTTGGCAAAATACTGCACGATACGATTCAATTTGGACAACCCAATAACTTTCCCGGACGAGATATAGGCCACATGTGCTTTTCCGATAATCGGTACAAAATGATGTTCGCAATTCGAATAGAACGTGATATCCTTTTCAACAAGCATTTGGTTGTACTGGTACTTGTTCTCGAACAAAGCCACCTTGGGTTTGTTGGCCGGGTCAAGTCCTGAAAAAATCTCGTCGATATACATTTTCGCAACACGCTTAGGCGTTCCCTTAAGGGAATCATCGGTCAAATCAAGTCCCATAACGTCCATGATTTGTGCGAATAGCTTTGCTATAGTTTCCTTTTTTTCTTCATCGGTCAATGCAAATGCATCGGCCTTCATTGGTGTTTCAATCCCGGTATACAAATGGTCATCTCCTATTTCATCGTGGGAAAAGCCATTTAATACTTCATTGGTTTCTAGATAATCTTCTAGTAAGAGTTCTTGATTTTTCATGTGTTTTAATTCCAGTGCTATCTATTAAGACAGCCAGTTCAATTAAATTTTTAGCGATAGTAAAGCTACCTATTTTGTTTAATAATTTTTGTTAAAGTTTAAACAAATTAATTTTTATGGACCAAATAACCCGATTTAGGGATTTATGAAATAGTCTTGACCCAAAGCCCAAAAAGGTTTTATAGCTCCTCTCACTATCTTTAAGGTGCAAGAATTAGGCCAATTTATATAGGGTATTCAAATATGGCAGTGCAAAAAGAATTACCTTAAGCCGGAAGTTGAAAAACCAAGGAGATGGACGACCCGATTTTCGATTTTTTATCCAAATACATTGACCTTACTGAGGAAGAAAAGGCAATTATTTCAGACATCAAGTTTGTACGTTCCCTTAAAAAAGGTACTATCCTTTTAAGACAGGGCGATATGGCCAGTGAGTGTTTTTTTATTCTCAAAGGATGCGTCTATAGTTATTATTTGGTGGAGGGAGAAGTAAAAGTAACTGAGTTTTTTGTGGAAAAACAACCGATTACCCCAGTAAGCTATACAAATAAACAGCCTTCGGAATATTATTTGGAGTGTCTGGAAGATTGCATTATTTCCATGGGGTCCGCTGAACGTACCGCAGAGCTTATGCAGAAAATTCCAAGGTTAGCATTAATGGGACCAATGATGTTGGAAGATGAGTTGGCTTCTCAGCGAATTAAATACGATACATTCATTAAGCTCTCACCAGAACAACGCTACTTACATCTGCAGGAAAACTCACCGCAATTTCTTGAGCGAATTCCACAGTATCTTATCGCCAGTTATTTGGGCATCAAACCAGAATCCCTCAGCCGGATTCGTAAAAGACTTGTTAAATAGTTTTTTCTACGACCTTTCTTAACCCAAGTCAATGAAAAACGATTTGGGGCACTTCAATTTTGCGCTTTCAAAAAATCTAATACAATGGAGAAGCAAAAAATTGACCCAAGAAGCCTATTGTCTACACTTTGGATTTTCATCCTATTCAACATGATATTCCGGGATTTGCATCAATTTGCAAACAAGCAGTTCGTTGAGGACTTATTGGTTCAGGACATTAGTGAGAAACTTGTTTTCGTATTTGGGATTATTCTTGAAGTCCCTATTCTTATGGTGGTACTTCCCAAAATTCTGGGTGAAACGGCCAACCGCTGGGCAAACAGCATTGCAGTGGTGCTATTGATATTGGGTATGCTAAGTACCATACCACAAGCAGACATGGATGACTATTTTTTTATGGGAGTTCAGTCGCTAGCTCTGGTGGGCATTCTATACATCACCTTTAAGCCCACCGTCATATATCGTTTGAGTGCCGCAAAATAAAACGGTAAGCATCATATCCATCAAAAAAACACAATCATGTTGTTACTTGAATTAATCCGTGTGTATTCGGCGAATCAAAAATTCCGCAAAAAGTTGGTCTGTTTTCTACTTATAACAAGCTTTTTTCTATCTAGTTGTACTACCCAAAGGGCCATTCGTTTGCGTAACAAAAGTTTGGATGCATGGCAGCAACCGGATTCTGTTGAAAAACAACTAAATCATCTCATAAAGGCCTTCAAGGAATGAAACATCATCTTCTTTTGGCATTAGCTTTTTTTGCCTATGGTTCAAACTCTTGGGTGTCTGGCAAACCTCAAGGGGTAACCTTGTCGCGCCAAAATGTTCAATCGCATCTCTCTCAAGAATATCAACTGCTCAATTGTTTTGGCGCTATTGAAACCCACCATGGGGTCTCGGATGAAGACTTCAAAAAGTTTTTCTGGAAAGGTGTATCGGAATCCATGGCCTTTTACAATTCACATAGGCATGGTCGTTCTTTGGTTCAGAATATCATCAAAGAGGATTTGTTCTCTCATAAGGATTTAAAACACAATCTGAAAAAACCTCGTTCGTGCAAGACAAATTTGGAACGTGCCCATGATGCGTTACATCAGTTTTCTGGAAATTGGCACGGGCGTTGGGCAGGACAGAATGTAAACCACTTATGGTTGCCAGTGGTTTTAACGGACACCCTCGTTGAAGAAAAAACAAAACTGATGGGCTTCCAATCCTGTTATACGGGAGATGGTTTGGGCTGGAATTATATCGTTGAAAACAAAGAAGAAACCCTTGTTCTTGGATACGTTTATCATTTCGATGAAGATGTATTGACCGCCGAAAACCCCCATTATGCTTATTGTAATACTGACCTACAATTGACTTGGGTATCTAATGACAATATTTATTACGAGTTCACCTGTGACGACCCAAAGCGTCCAAACGAAAAACGGTACGTCATTACTGGAGCAAGGTATTCCGTTTCGAACAAAGAACTGAAGCCTTTAGCCGGTTTTCAGGCGGTTTACAGCTCAGAAAAGAAAGCAAAACCCATTTTTCAAAATCTAGCAATCAACCCTTTAAAACAAGCAAAAAGGTCTTTTGCCGCTGCGCTGTTTGCAACGGTAAAGAAGTTGCTCCCTTTTTGACCATATAACTCCAAAAGACCTTACAATTGGTTGTTTTAATTCATGGCAAAAACGCTATCTTCCCGATAAGTTAGGGTCAATAGCGTTGGTCCTATACTGTTTTGAACCAAATGTTGCACAGCAACTTAAATTGACCTTCCATGACCAAACCGTTTCTTTCGCTACTTAGTCTTCTGTTTTTTTTGTTTCAGGGTATCGCACAAAATGATGGGAATTACATTGTCGTTATCAATTCGGACTCCATCCCAGTAGATTTAAATGGATCTTTCGAATACAAGCCCAAATCCAAACAACCTTTGACCATTAAGGTTATTCAACCTGAAATCCTGACGTATTCAGATGATATGATTGCTTTTCAATATAATAAATCCTTAAGCGTGTCCAATTCGCTCATTGACGAGGGTATCGAACAATGTATGATTATGAAATCCACAGGTAATGGATTTATGATTCAAAAGTATTCAACCCTGGACCCCAGTAGCTTGACGCGTTTGATGTTGAACGAAATCACCAAAGAAAGCATCAATTATGGGTATCAAAAAACAGAAAAGGATTTCAAAAAGACCCTAATGAGTGGACAAACCATTGAAGGCATTGAAGCGGTGCTGACCTACAAAGGCGAACGCGAAACCTATACAGTGGCGACCTACGGTGAAAAAGATGAGGGCATTATTTTAGTGACTATGCTACTCAACGAAGATTATGCTGAAGACAAAGCATTCATTGACCTGTTTTTGGATACGCTCACCCTCAAGAAGTGAGACTTGGAATAGATAAGAAAGGATTTGTTAAACCTTAATTCGTTTTATCCAAATGGCTAGCAAAAAATCGTGGTTTAAAAAGATAGACCCCAATCTCATCATCGCATTGGGTGTTTTATTAACCAGTTTCGCTGCATTGTTTGTTTACGTGCGGCAGACCAATATCATGAGTGAACAGTCCAGAATCTTGCTTGAACAAACCAAGAGCAATGCTTGGCCCCATCTTTCTTTGGATATGTGGGTAGGCGACCGCAATGGTAAGATTGTAACATACAAATTCATTGTTCAAAACAAGGGAATTGGTCCAGCACTGATTGAAAGTGTCAAGATTTCCTATGATGGTACTTACGTGGAAAACTGGGCAGAGTTTTACGAGGCTTTACAGGTTCCTGATTCCATTGTTATCTCGCAAAGTACCCATAACATTCATGCCAGGGTTCTGGCCGCTAACGAAAGCATGTCCGTAATTGACTGGTCGACCAGTGAAGGCATAAACGACAATACGGATTTGGCGATGTTCATTTTTGATAGAGGAGATAAAATCAAGATGGAAATTTGCTATCAATCCATCCATGGCGATACATGGAAAGTAACACGTCACGGTTTCCAATCGGATTTGGAAGAATTGGTCCGAATCCAATTAAAAGAGTGCGAGAACCGGAAGGAACAGAAACTATTTCTTCAATAAAAGGAAGCCAAATCAAGATGAAAGCTGTCGTGTATCAGCAATATGGTCCTCCCGAAGTGCTCAAACAAGTTGAAGTAGAAAAACCAAGTCCCAAGGAAAATGAGATTTTGGTAAAAGTACATGCCACCAGTGTTACCTCGGGTGACGTACGCTTGCGAAGTTCTGACTTCCCTGCCCTATTCTGGCTACCAGCGCGCTTGATTTTTGGACTTTTCAAACCCAAAAGGAAAATTCTGGGGCATGAATTTGCCGGTGTAGTCGAAGCAAAAGGGGACAAAGTCACCCAATTTCAAATTGGAGATTCCGTTTTTGGTACCACAACGCTATTACGGGAAGGTTCCTATGCTGAATATGTGTGTATCCCGGAAGCCTGGAAAAATGGTGTTATCGCTCAAAAACCTTACAATCTTGATTTCCATACGGCAGCGGTTCTACCCATCGGCGCAATGACGGCGTTATTCCTTTTGGAAAAAGGGAATGCCCAATCAGGAGAAAAGCTCCTCATCTATGGCGCTTCAGGAAGTGTAGGCTCGTATGCCGTTCAAATTGCCAAAAGCATGGGGTTGGAAGTAACCTCAATATGTAGTGGTAAAAATATGGATATGGTCAAATCCTTGGGAGCAGATCATGCTTTGGACTATACCCAACAAGACTATTCCCAGCTAGACCAAAAATATGATATGGTATTTGATGCGGTTGGAAAAACCAACAAGCGGAAGGCCCAAAATGTACTGCTCCGAAATGGGCGTTTCGTATCTGTCAAAATGTTGACCAAAGAAAAAACCGAACACCTACTTCGCATCAAGGCCCTTGCCGAAGAAAAGAAGATTAGGCCTTTTATTGACCGTAGCTTTCCTTTGGAGGACCTAGTGCAGGCCCATCGCTATGTAGATACAGCAAGAAAAAGGGGTAATGTAGTGGTTACAGTGGTGTGATTTTCAAAGAAAACCCATAGGCAGAATTAAATTCTTGCTTAAATTGAAACAAACCATTCAAGCATTCGTCTCATCATAAAATCAACCTATTTTGAAAATGAACGCAGGATATTCTGGAACGCCGCTTGCAAAGAAATTAGGCATTAAAGAAGGATTTCATATCGTGCTCTACAACGTGCCTGAACATTATTTTGAATTGTTTTCTGATTTGCCGGAAGACTTGGTGCGATTGGACAGTCCGACGGGCGAATCAGCAGATTTCGTCCATGCCTTTCTAACAACCTATAAAGCCCTGCAGGAACAGTCAGAGTTTTTTAAATCCATCCTTAAAAAAAACGGTATGCTATGGGTCAGCTGGCCCAAGGGTAGTTCTAAAATCCAAACGGATTTAAAACGGGACATGATTAGGGAACATCTTCTCGATGTAGGACTGGTTGACATCAAAGTAGCTGCCGTTGACGAGAATTGGAGCGGGCTCAAATTCGTTTACCGAAAGAAAGACCGATAAAGTCAAAAGAATTTTTAACCAAATTATTTTTAATGCGTAATTTTATTGCATATTTTTTCGTTGTATTTCTGGGGACTACTATAGGTTTTGGACAATCTATCACTGCCAAGTTTTCCAAAGTAGATGTTTTATCGGATTTGGATTACCTCTACGCCTCGCTAAAGGATGCCCATTACAACCTTTTTGCCTACACATCAGAGAAAAAGTACGATTCCATTTATGCGGTTACAAAAGCATCCGTTCAAAAAGATTCAATAACTGCTTTCGCCGCACATAAAATGCTTCAACAATTTGTGGCACATGCCAAGAACGGACACACCGCCATTGAGTTCCCCATTCCAGCGTATCAAGAATATGCAGGTGCTGGAGGAACCTTGTTTCCTTTGGAAATTGCATTTGATGAGAACAAACCTTTGATTCGAAAAAATTGGTCTGGTCAAGACGGAATAGCCATAGGAAGCGAGCTTTTGAAAATCAACGGGATGCCCATGGATGTCATCCTTTCCAAAATCTACCGGCAGATTTCAGCTGAACGTACATATTTCAAACAGGTCAAATTGGAACTCTACTCTTTACCAAGATATTATTGGCAGATTTTTGGTCAACAAGAGACTTTTGAAGTTGAAATAAAAACCAAAGCAGGCGTGAAGTCCTTCAAACTAGATGCTGTTCCATTAATTGATGGCTTTGAAGTGAAAAGGAACGAAGTATTCAACGCAAAAAAAGACCTGAAGTTTTTTACACATTCGGCCTATCTGAATCCCGGAGATTTCTCAGGCGATGAAACCGCATATCAAAAGTTCATCGATTCGGCATTCGTCCAAATCAAAACAAAGGGCCGTAAAAATTTAATCGTTGATTTTAGAAACAACAGAGGTGGAAACGATTCTTTCAGTGACTATCTTATCTCCTATTTCGCCGACAAACCCTTCACTTGGAACTCAAAATTCACCTTAAAAACCAGCAAGTTCTTAAAAGAACATGTTCGGAAAAACTATGATACCACCAGCGTTTTTTGGCAGAAAACCTTGTCGCATAAAGACGGTGAAATTTATGAGTATGCGTTTGAACCGTATACTCCGCAACCCGAAGCAAAAAGGTTTGCTGGGACGGTTTATGTATTGGCCAATCGACAATCCCATTCTCAATCTGCCGTAGCCTCTGCCCAAATTCAAGATTGGGGGTTCGGGACCATTGTTGGTGAAGAAACAGGGGATTTCCCTTCCCTTTTTGCCTCCATTTTTCAGTTTACCTTGCCCAAAACGGGGATTCCAGTTACCGTGCCCAAAGGCTACATTGTCCGAGTGAACGGCAGCAAGAAAAAGGAAGGAGTAATTCCAGACATCCTTATCAAAGATTACCTACTTGATGAAAAAGATGAAATCTTAGAGGGACTTCTCGCCAAAATTGATGCTGAAACCAGTACTAAAAAAAAGGATGATTAAATGGCAAAACCTTAAAGTTTTGTTAGCATCTAGCTCTTTAACATTTTGAAATTGAGGAAAGTACTACCTTCCTGCAGAACCTTACTTTATCATGAACAAGCACTTTCTTTTACTTCTCAGCCTTACCTTATTTTTTTCCTGTAATCCATCCGTAGAAATACCCGAATCCGGTTGGAAAATGGTGTATCGCAATGACGAAAACGGTACAGCAACCTTTGGCAACAAAACCGAGCTTTTGGATGCGGTTCGGTTGGGATATCCCATACGGATTGGTTGGGGCAGCAATCGCGTGGAACACATAGCCGATGCAGACTTTTTAACCATTTTTCAAGGTGAGGAAGTTTTTGCCCAAATCCGTTCCATTGTTGGGCAAGCACCCCGGATTGATGGGGACAGTCTTAAGATTCGCTTCCGGACACAGAACCATTGGACCAAAATCGCAGGCACCAATGGCTATTCTACAGGTTTAATGACAGACTACATGAATGATTCCATTGTGGGCGGCGGAACGGATAGGTATACGGCGACTACTTGGTATGTGAATTACCCATCCCACAAAACGGATATCGAGGCACGTCCTTTATGGCGCGATTCATCACCCCTTTGGGAAAACTGGGAAACTAATCCAGAATAAGCTTTGCTTTCTGAAATGATCATCAGAATCAAGTATCACAAAAACACCGAAAACGAGAAGGTTCCATTCTTTATTGAAGTTAACTATCTTTAAAAAAGCGATGTTAGGATTCATGTTTTTAATTAGGTCTGAAGATTGAACACACATAAAAGTTTCACGGTATTTGTCAAACAGTTGAGTCTGTTGCTTTTTGTAGTTACTTGTGGCTGTACTGATATAAGTACTGGAAATTCTGACGTGATTACCTCTGACATTGACCTTTTTTGGGCGGCCTATGATAAAGTTGTTGCAGAACCCGACTCTTTAAAACAAGTTGGCTTGATGGATTCTTTATATCTCCAAAAAGGCTCCCCGGGTTTGGATGCCATGGTTCAAGCTAGAGACTATACAGCTGCGGAATACGTTGCCTTGATCAATAGGTATCCCAAGTATTGGAAATCCATCCGGCCCAACACCTTAAAAGCAAAAAACCTTTCTAAAGAATTGCAGGAGGGGGTGGACCGGTTAAAACAACTTTACCCAGAACTAAAACCCGCCAAAATTTATTTTACTGTTGGCGCCATGCGTTCGGGCGGCACTGCCGTGGATAGTTTGGCCTTGATTGGCAGCGAATTGGCCATGGCCGATTCGAATGCGGACATTTCTGAATTTGAGGGAAGGTCCAAACAATGGATGGAATTTATCCTTCAGACGGAACCTTTGGAAAACTTGGTGTTATTGAACATCCATGAATATGTGCATACCCAGCAAAATCCAATCTCTGACAAACTATTGTATCGTGCGCTGTACGAGGGCGTTGCCGAGTACATTTCTGTCATGGCCATGGGAGTTCACTCCACTACCCCAGCCATTGCCTACGGAAAAAACAACCCTAAGGTCAAGGAGAAATTCGAAGCAGAAATGTTCTATGAACGAACGTATGATTGGTTATGGAGCAACTCGCCCAATGAATTTGAGATGCGCGACCTCGGTTATTATATAGGTTACTCCATTGCCGAAGGATACATCAAAAAATCAGCGGATTCGCTGAAAGCCATAAAAACCCTTATTGAACTTGACTATACGCAAGAGAGCGAAGCAAATCGAATCATTGACGCATCAGGATTCTTTAATAAAAGTATTGAAAGTTTAAAGCGAGGCGATGAACAGAAAAGACCAAAGGTTGCCAAGGTGGAACCTTTCCAAAATTCTTCAAGGACGGTTCGCCCCAAAACCAGTAAAATAACATTTGTCTTTTCCGAACCTTTAAATGGTTACCATACTGGAGTGGATTTTGGACCTGCAAAAAAGGCGCTCTTCCCCAAGGTTCTTGATAGAAAATGGTCTGAAGACCATAAAAAATGGACGGTTCTAGTTGAACTGTTACCGAACACCCACTATCAAATGTTATTATCCTCCAACTTTAGAACAGCACAGAATACTCCTTTGCTACCCTATCTTTTAGATTTTAAAACCACCTCTGAATAAAACCTGAAAAGGCAAACAAACATCGTATGAGTGGAGAAAAGGATTTGAAGACACTTCTGGTTACTATGGACCCAGAACTTCAAAAAGGCGAATTCGTTTTTGTTTCAGTCCAACATATAGACCAAATCCCTAGAGGGAAGACCATACTGGAATTTCAAGAAAAAGAAGGTATTACCTTGGTGGTGACCAAACAAATCGCAGAGGAATTTAGCTTGCATTACGAATATGTATCTGCTTGGATTACGCTGAAGGTGCACTCGGCATTGGATGCGGTGGGGTTGACTGCTGCCTTTTCCAATCAATTAGCTTCCCATAACATTTCATGCAATGTAGTTTCAGGTTTTTATCATGACCATATTTTTGTAGCTGTTGAAAAAGGTAGGATGGCCGTTCAAATTCTACAGGAGTTTTCTGAATCCATGAAATCTTAAAAGTCGGGGTTTTAATTGATGATACAATTACGTCCAGCTACGCTTGAAGATTTATCCTTACTAGAATATTGGGATACACAACCCCATGTAATGGC
>JBCBCH010000031.1:0-12385 GCA_038530835.1 Bacteroidota bacterium
CTGGGTGTTCCGGGTTTTTTGACGGCCGATATGGTCAAAAAACCCGGAACACCCAGGGCAGAAACAATGATATCCGCTTGAAGGGTCAATGCTTTGATATCTCGGGTGCGACTATGTGTCAAGGTTACCGTCGCATTCCCGGCTTCCCCTTTTTGGCTCATTAGAATGCTAATGGGCCGCCCAACAATATGGCTTCTTCCGATAACCACAGTATGTTTTCCAGAGGTCTCCACTTGATAGCGTTTCAGCAATTCCATAATCCCAAATGGAGTGGCTGGTATGAAGGATTCCATATCCAAGGCCATTCGTCCAAAATTGGTGGGATGAAAACCGTCAACATCCTTATCGGGATGGACTGCCAACAATACCTTTTGCTCGTCAATATGCTTCGGTAGGGGCAATTGGACAATGTACCCATCAATTTCAGGATTGTTGTTCAAATCCTGCACCTGTTGCAAGAGGGTTGCTTCAGTAGTTTCTTCTGGAAGATGGATTAAAGTAGAATCAAAACCAATTTTTTTACAAGAACGGACCTTGCTACCCACATAAGTCAGACTAGCTCCATCATTCCCAACTAGAACAGCAGCCAAGTGTGGTACTTTTTCGCCTCGTTCCTTTATTGCAGAAACTTCCTGAGCAATTTCATCTTTGATTTGGTTTGAGACTTTTTTTCCATCCAAAAGGATCATATCCAAAGGGTTTTCGTTGCGCTTAGCGCATGTTTTGCATCATTTGAAGCATCTTTTTGCCGCCACCACCTTGCATCATCTTCATCATTTTACTCATTTGTTGGAATTGCTTCAACAATTGGTTGACTTCTTGAATGGAACGGCCACTTCCCAAAGCGATTCTTTTTTTGCGACTTGCATTCAGTTTCGCTGGATTTGCACGCTCATCAGGAGTCATGGAATGTATGATGGCTTCTACATGTTTGAAGGCGTCATCGTCAATGTCCATACCTCGCATGGCTTTACCAACCCCAGGAATCATACCCATGAGGTCTTTCATGTTGCCCATCTTTTTGATTTGCTGAATCTGACTTAAAAAGTCATCGAAACCAAACTTGTTCTTGGCAATTTTCTTTTGGATTTTTCGAGCTTGCTCCTCATCGAACTGCTCTTGGGCACGTTCCACCAAGGAAATCACATCTCCCATCCCCAAAATACGGTCCGCCATTCGGGAAGGGTAGAACACGTCAATGGCATCCATTTTTTCACCGGTACCAATAAACTTGATGGGCTTGTCAACCACCGATTTGATGGAAATTGCGGCTCCACCTCGCGTATCCCCATCCAATTTGGTCAGGATGACCCCATCAAAATTCAATACGTCATTAAAAGCCTTAGCAGTGTTCACCGCATCTTGACCCGTCATGGAATCTACCACAAAAAGAGTTTCTTGTGGGCTAACGGCCTTATGGATATTGGCGATTTCGGTCATCATTTCCTCATCTACTGCCAAACGACCCGCCGTATCGATGATGACTACGTTACACCCTAATTTCTTTGCTTCGGCAATACCCTCCTTAGCGAGCGTTACCGGGTTTTTCTCTTCGCGATTGGAGTAGACGTCGACCCCAATTTGCTCGCCTACCACATGTAATTGGTCAATCGCGGCTGGACGATACACGTCACAAGCTACCAAAAGCGGTTTTTTGGTCTTTTTGCGTTTAAGGTAATTTGCCAGTTTTCCAGAAAAGGTGGTTTTACCAGAACCTTGTAGACCTGACATCAAAATCACGGAGGGATTGCCAGTGAGGTCTATATCCTCTGCATCACCGCCCATCAACTCCGTCAATTCGTCCTTGACGATTTTTACCATCAATTGGCCAGGTTGCAACGTGGTCAATACATTTTGACCCATTGCCTTTTCTTTGACCCTATTGGTAAACTCCTTGGCTATTTTAAAGTTAACGTCCGCATCCAAGAGCGCACGACGCACTTCTTTTAGGGTTTCAGCTACATTTATTTCGGTGATTTGTCCGTGCCCTTTGAGCACGTGCAAAGCCTTATCGAGCTTATCACTTAAATTATCAAACATGGTCTTGCGTCATTTTTGAAGAAGCACAAAGTTAATCATCTGTGGGCTTTAGCCATTGCTTTTATAGACCAAATTCATTTTCAGGGTTCTAGCGCTCCTCTAAATCAAGTTGAAAAGGGTACAAAATAGAAAAGGACGGTCTTGGGGAGAACCGTCCTTTTCGCGTCAATTGGGGAAAAACTTATGGCTTTTCAAAAACCAAAATCTTGGTTAGGCCTTCTTCTTCATAGGCTAGTTCTATACGATTCGTCTCGATGGAAACGACATACCAGGTTTCCGTCAACTTTTGCAGCGTATCGCTATCTTGAATATTCAAGTAGAAAATGAGGTTTTCCTCAGCGCCACGAGCGACTCTCCAAAGTCCAGAGGCGATTGGGTCATCATTTATGGATACTTCTACTTGGTGCATCATGGAGAAGTTGAAATCCATTTCGTTGAAGCTGTCCATCATATTCATACCATTTTCTGAATACATGGCTACGTTCCATCCACCACCCATGGCGATATTTCGTATTTCGCGCACATCCATGTCGTCGGCACTGTCATCACATACTCGCAACAGTACCATTTCATGTCCAGTTTCTTCTATTGTGAACTTCAATCTATGATTATCCAAGTGGCGTAGGGGCCATTCAAAACTTACATCAGGTTCTTGTCCGATATTGATAAGCAAGGACAGTACTTGGTCGTTGTTGTATCCAACTTCCCAGGTTCCTTCCAAGGTATTGATGCCGTTACCCAAAGTAACTGTTCCATCACCATTGAAGTTGAACTCATAGCCTAACAAACGGTCAACCTCTTCTTGGTCTTTGATTACTTTTTTGATAATCCATTCACACTCTTTCAAGGTTTCTCTCAAGGTGTCGGGAGAAGTCTCGTTGTCATCGTCACCATTGTCGTCATCGTTATCATCGCAGTGCTGTCTTAGAACAATCTTGTTACCATCATCTTGGTACAACTTGATAGTATGATTTCCAATTTCGTATACTAACCATTCACCGTTAAAGTCGGTCAACATTTCAAATTCAAGGGTCAAAAGAGGGCCATTGTCAGTAAATCTTGAGCTCCAAGTACCATAAATTTTATTACCGGTTGCTTCTTGCAAAAAGACTCTTCCGTCTTCCTCAAAAACCATAGAGTACCCCGGATACTGCTCTATTTGATCAACGCTATTGCGTGAAATTTCGGCCACTCCCCAAGGGCATTCCGTCAAGCAGAAATCAAAACGCTCTTCATCGAAATCGTCATCATTATAGTCATCGTCATCATCCTCGTCGCACTCATCCTTGGCACGTTCCAAGGCTTGAGCCAATTCGGCATTGCTTTGGACTACGATTTCAGTACCGTCGAATTTTTTCAACGTCACAGGAAAGTCTAGGCTGACCAATTGATCATCTTCAAGACCGCCAAAGAACTTTCTCAACTCTTCATCATTGGATACCATAACCTCCCCGGTTTGTTGCTCATCGGCATTGAAGGTGAAAAAGGTAAGTGGATATACAAAATCGATACATTCAATATCTTCGTCATCCCCTCCTTCAACACAGCCATTGGCCAATTCCAAAAGGGCATCTTTATTTTCAATGACGATTTCGGTAAAATCGGCTAGTGTTATCGTGATGGGGAAAATGATGTCCAGAACGTCTTCATCGATATCGACCTCATCAAAAATTTCTTCAATGGAATGTAAATCCTCCAGTGCATCTATGGTGATTTGAATGCCATTTACTTCAACAACGTAAGGAAATTTGATGGCTAAGCAACTAGCGCCATCAACGATATTATCGAAAGAACCATCGTTGGAAGAGGTGTTTTTGATTAATGCTGCCGTTGTAGAACTAGCCGTGATGGTTTGTTGGTTGTCACCGCCTATTTCTTCGAATTCTTCTTGGCAGGCGGTAAAGGTCAAGAAACTTACAAAAGCAAGCAGAATCGTAAGTTTTTGGGATATCTGTTTCATGATAATTGGGTTTTCTTGGTGTTACAGTGTTAGAACAATCGGAATTTAAAAAACCCTACTTTGCCTAATCTTTTTATGATATATTTGAGCAAAGTCTAATCGTTTTTTCATGGAGAATGTTTGTGAAGATGAGGTATATAGCACTATCTACAATGCTAATTCCAAAACGCTCTTCAACTACATTTATTACAAGTTTGGGAACGCCGAAAAGGCAAATGATGCCATACAGGATGCTTTTGTGAAGCTTTGGGAGAATTGCCAAAAGGTCGCCCCTGAAAAAGCCAAGTCTTTTTTGTATACCGTGGCCAACAATACCTATTTGAACGTGTTGAAAGCAGAGAAGGTTCGGTTGAAGTATGCCACCAACCAAAAAGAGGTTAGTCACGAATCGCCCGAGTTTTTGATGGAAGAAAAAGAATACCAGCAAAAACTAGAGGATGCCTTGAATGCGCTTCCCGAAAATCAGCGTACCACTTTTCTGCTGAACCGTATCGATGGAAAGAAATATGCAGAAATCGCAGAAATGGAAGGAGTAAGTATAAAGGCCATTGAAAAACGCATGCATTTGGCTTTAAAGGAGCTGCGCAGTAAAATTGATGGAATTTAATTTACGTTACCTAGGTAGGGTAAATGTTTTTTTAGTTGTTACATTGTTAGACCGTTTTAAAAATGGAAGAGAATTATTTAGCAAAATGGCTCAGCAACGAACTCTCGCCAGAGGAGTTGAAGGCCTTTGAGCAAACGGAGGAATACCAATCCTACGCAAAGCTCAAAGCGGTTTCTTCACGCCTGCAAGCACCTGAGTTCGATATGGAAGGTACCTTTGCGCAAATCAAAGCCAAAACGGCAAGTGATTCGACAAAGGTTATCGCACTAAAGCCGTACAAAAGCTTTTTACGCATCGCTGCGGCTATAGCATTGCTCATGGTTGGTGCTTTTGCTTACCTTAACTTCTCCAACGAATCGGTCGCTACCGAAATTGCGGAAACCGCGCAACTTACATTACCAGATGCTTCTGAAGTGGTTTTGAATGCTGATTCAAAAGTCATTTATGATGAAAAGGATTGGGACCTTCAACGTAATATTATATTGGAAGGTGAAGCTTTTTTCAAAGTGGCAAAAGGCAAAACCTTTACAGTATCCACAGCTTTGGGAAAAGTTCAAGTTTTGGGCACACAATTCAATGTAGAAGCCCGAAAAGACTTTTTTGAAGTAAGCTGTTACGAAGGTTTGGTTTCCGTAACATTCAACAATACAACACAAAAACTTCCCGCCGGGGCATCGTTGCTCTTTATTCGCGGCAAACGCATGGAGCGCGCCGTTTCAAATCTTGAACCTTCTTGGTTGAACCGTGAAAGTTCTTTTGAACGTGTTCCCTTGCAATTCGTGATCAATGAACTTGAAAGACAATTCAAAATCGATGTCTCTTTAAAAAATGTCGATACCGAAGTACTCTTTACAGGAAGTTTTAACAACACTGACCTAGAAACTGCGTTAAAAAGTATAAGCACCCCATCAAAACTTAAATTCAAAGTATCGGGCGATAATGTACTTTTCTATGCAGAGGACACACCGTAAAACCTTAGGGCTTCTTCTTGTTCTCTTTGGTTTTTCGTTTTTGGTCCATGCCCAGACAGAGGAACCCAAAGAAATTTCACTTCTCAATCATATCAAACAGCTTGAGGTACGTTACGACGTCAAGTTTTCCTTTTTGAATGCAGATGTTGAAAACCTAACGATTTTACCCCTCACAGCAGCACAAAACCTTCAACTGGAACTTCGCCATATCCAAGAGCGTTTTCAGTTCAAAATAGACCCTTTGAGCGATAGATACTATGCCATTGTGAAAAGAAGCTTGGTCTACGTGTGTGGAAGTGTTCTTGACAATTTTGCCCAGAATTCAATTCCAGGTGCCACAATTGAGGTAATGAATTCGGAAATAGCTGTTACCACAGACGCAGATGGTAGCTTTCAGTTGGAGTCTATTCCCAGAAGTGCCACCCTCAAGATTCGTTATTTGGGATTCAATACCAAATACGTTCAAGTAGAAGACCTTGTTCTTCGAAATGGATGCTCCGAGATCCTACTGTCACAGTTCTATCAACAACTTAAAGAAGTGGTAGTTTACAAATTCCTAACCACTGGGATTATCAAGGAAGAAGATGCAAGTATTACCATAAACACGAAAGATTTCGGAATCTTACCAGGTTTGATTGAACCTGATGTGCTACAGACTGTCCAGGCCCTTCCCGGTATCAAAAGTATTGACGAAACCGTATCCGACATCAACGTCCGCGGTGGAACGAATGACCAAAACCTCATTTTATGGAATGGCATCAAAATGTACCAATCTGGGCATTTTTTTGGCTTGATTTCAGCCTTCAATCCCTACCTCACCGAAAAGGTCACCGTGATTAAAAATGGAACTCCCGCACGATTCGGTGATGGGGTCAGTAGTGTCATTGCCATGGAATCCAAAAATACCATTGAGGACCAATTCTCGGGTGGGGCGGGCTTCAATTTTATCAGCGGTGATATTTTTGGCCAACTTCCCATAAATGACCAACTCGCCGTTCAATTTTCTGCACGCCGGTCTACTACGGATTTTCTGGATACACCTACCTACGACCGTTTCTTTGACCGTGCTTTTCAGGATAGCGAGGTGACTGATGAAAACAACATTCGATTAGAAGATAATTTTGAACGCGAAGAAAACTTCTTTTTTTATGATTTCACAGGCAAGGTCCTTTACGACTTCAATGAAGACCACAAGCTTCGATTCAATCTTATCAGTATCAGCAATGAGCTTGAATTCTCTGAAACGAATCGTTCATTGGATGAAACAACAAACAGTTTTTTACAACAAACCAACCTATCCTTTGGCGGACAATGGTCAGGGCGATGGACAGACCGCTTTCAAACCCATTTGAATGTTTACTATTCACGGTACGACCTCGACGCTATCAACCTTTTTGCAAATCAAGTACAGCTCTTGTTACAAAACAATGAAGTCCTAGAGGGTGCTGCAAAACTCGATACCCAATATACCCTGTCCGAAGCTCTACGTTGGAACAATGGGTATCAGTTCATCGAAACTGGAATCACGAATACCTCCGATGTCACACAACCCCCTTTTCAAAGCAATGTAAAGGGCGTCATTCGGGTACACGCGCCCTATTCAAGCCTACAATATCGTTCCAGTGAAAAGAAATTGCTAACGGAAATCGGTCTACGGACCAACATCATCCAAAATTTGGGTACGTTTACTGAAATACTGTGGGAACCTCGACTTAACGTGAACGTGAAATTGGCAAATCATTTGCGCGCACAGATTCTCGGTGAATTCAAAAGTCAAACGACCAATCAGGTAATTGATCTTGAGCAGAATTTTTTGGGTATCGAAAAACGAAGGTGGATTATTTCTGATGATGCAGAACTTCCCATCACCAAAAGCAAACAGGCTTCTCTGGGTGTGAATTATGAATTGAACGATTTTTACTTCGGACTAGAGGGCTTTTATAAGCGCGTCGATGGCATCAGTACAAGAACCCAAGGTTTTCAGAACCAGAATCAATTTTCAGGAGAGATTGGTCATTACGACATCCATGGGGTTGAATTGCTTGTTAACAGGCGAGGATTAAAATATAGTACTTGGCTTAGTTATGCGTATAACAAGAATGATTACACTTTCGACATGGTTGACCCCAACACCTTTCCGAACAACTTGGACATACGTCACACCTTGACCTTAGCGAGTACGTACGAATGGAAAGATTTGAAAATTGGTGCGGGCCTAAACTACCGTACTGGAAAACCTTTTACCGAACCGATTGCTGAAGATGCCGTGAACACAGATGTTTTTCCTACACAAATCAATTTCGAGGAACCCAATTCCAGTAGGTTACCGGAATATTTGCGCTTAGACGCTTCAGCAGTTTATAATCTAAGGTTTGGACGCAGGGTTAAAGGTAATGTAGGGGTTTCAGTGCTCAACATCACCAATCGGCGTAATGTATTGAATACCTACTTTCGCTTAACGAATGACAATCAAATTGAAACGGTGGAAAATATCTCTTTGGGCATCACCCCTAACATCAGTTTTCGGGTGAGCTTCTGATACGGGACTCCCAAAAGGAAATTACCAATACATGCGGAAAAGTAATGGCTGCCAGAAAATAGACCAAAATCGACAGCATCTGGTCCATATTGTCTTTAAGAAAGAAATATAAAACGCCCAGCCCTGCAATCGAAACCAACCAATAAGGCAAGCTAGTTCGCAAATATCTTGCAAAAGTCGCCCTTGAGCTGTGGCCATATAAGAAAACCAACTGGTCCCTTAAAGATGGAATGCTATGCCATAGAATAAAGTAAATAGAAAAGCTCCAAATAAGTGAGGTCACATTGAATATGATAAACAGCAGAACCAAAATGAAAATCTCCTCCAAATAACGAATGGAAAGTGATTTTTTGGCCAACAGCAACAAAGCAGTAGCTCCCAATCCAAGCCCACATAACAAGAATATGCTTCCCAACCATTCGGGTTGAATGGCAACGCCACTTAATTCCGTTAGCACAGGAACGACCTGTTCACGCTGAACATAAAAAAGCATAAACAGAATAAAAAGTCCATAAAACGAAAAAAACAAGGTACTCACTAAGGAGTTTTGTTTAACGTTTACGGCCCAGTGTTGTTCGCCAAAATGAAAGCCGCTAATCAACAAAAAAAGAGGCAGTGCCAATTGGGGCCAAATCACGAACAAAACCAAGATACCCACCACCACTAAAACATAAAACATAACTGCCTTGTAAACAGAAAATTGACTCTGTTTTGAGCGATATGCACGATGCAACAATTGTATGTCGTTTGAGCCATGCAACACCCCAAAAGAAAGGATAAAAATACAGGACAAAATAGCTTCTAAGGTAGCCGTAGAATACGATGAAAGCCATAGGACAAACACCGAAATGACCACCATGATACTTTTCAATTTATCAAAAAAAATACCCTTTTGTTGAAGCATTGATAAAAAATTATAGACAAATTTATGGAATAATGTTTAGTTTTCATTACATTTGGTTAAACAAAACTAATTAACGTCTAATATATTATGGAAAGTTTATTCACTTCTATTCCTGCGGTAGCCAAAATGGCTACTAATGACTATGTTGGTTTTACATTCTTTGTAGGGTGTATGGCCATGATGGCAGCTTCTGCCTTCTTCTTTCTATCCATGAACGGTTTCGACCGTAAGTGGAGAACATCAATCCTGGTATCTGGGTTGATTACCTTTATTGCTGCAGTACACTATTGGTATATGCGGGATTACTGGGCCGTAAACGGAGAGTCACCTACTTTTTTCCGTTATGTGGACTGGGTATTGACCGTACCGCTAATGTGTGTTGAGTTCTACCTTATCCTAAAAGTAGCTGGTGCCAAAAAATCGTTGATGTGGAGACTAATCTTCCTCTCAGTAGTTATGCTTGTTACTGGATATTTTGGAGAAGCAGTTTATCGCGACCAAGCCCAAATTTGGGGTCTGATTTCAGGTATCGCATACTTCGTAATAGTATATGATATTTGGTTGGGTCAAGCGAAAAAATTGGCACAAGAAGCTGGTGGAGCAGTCTTACAAGCACACAAAACCCTATGTTGGTTCGTGTTGGTAGGATGGGCAATTTATCCGATTGGATATATGGCTGGTACGCCAGGATGGTACGAAGGAATTTTCGGTGGTTTCTCAATGGATGTGGTTTACAACATTGGAGATGCCATAAACAAAATTGGATTCGGGTTGGTTGTTTACAACTTGGCTGTTACAGCTAGAGCTGAAGAATCAGCATAACCCAAATTCATAGTTTATTTAGTTGGTTATGGAAAAGGCTTGGTGCACACCAAGCCTTTTTTACATTCGTGGCGGAACGGTTATTCCCAATAACCTGAACGCGGATTTGATAATCAATCCCACCTTCTTGGAGAGATGGATTCGAAAACGCTTTTTCTCCGCATCACTTTCTCCCAAAATACTTACTTGCTGATAGAAAGAGTTGAATTCTTTCACCAAATCATAAACGTAGTTGGCAATTAAAGCAGGACTATGCTGTTTAGCAGCATGCAATACCACCTCGGGATACCCCTGCATTTGCTTGAGCAACACCTTCTCTTTATCATGTAGCGCCATTGCAGTGTCAAAAGCCTCGGTTTTTTCATCCTCCGAAATGTTGGCTTTTCTCAAGATAGACTGAATCCTTGCGTAGGTATATTGAATAAACGGACCTGTATTTCCTTGAAAATCAACCGACTCTTCTGGATTGAACAAAATCCGCTTCTTTGGGTCTACTTTTAAAATGTAATATTTCAAAGCACCCAAACCAATGGTGCGATATAATTCTTGTTTCGCCACTTCATCATACCCTTCCAACTTGCCCAGCTCTTGGGAAATATCTGCAGCAGTAGCTTCCATACTTTGAATCAAATCATCAGCATCAACTACGGTACCTTCACGACTTTTCATTTTGCCTGAAGGCAAATCCACCATACCGTAACTTAAATGATACAATTTTTCTGCCCAACTGTATCCCAAGCGCTTCAAGATTAGGAAAAGTACTTTGAAATGGTAATCCTGTTCGTTCCCTACGGTGTAGACCATTCCTCCAATGTCGGGAAAGTCGGTAACCCGTTGAATGGCTGTTCCAATATCTTGAGTCATGTATACGGCTGTACCATCCGCACGTAAAACAATTTTTTCGTCAAGTCCCTCTTCGGTCAGGTCAATCCAAACACTGCCATCCTCTTTTTTAAAGAAAACCCCTTTTTTAAGTCCGTCTTCAACGACGTCTTTTCCTAAGAGGTAGGTGTTGCTTTCATAGTAGAGCTTATCAAAATCAACACCGAGGTTTTCATAAGTGATATTGAAACCGTCATACACCCAACCATTCATGGTTTTCCATAACGCAACAGTATCCGCATCGCCTGCCTCCCATCGGCGCAACATGGCTTGCGCTTCCAATAAAATAGGGGCCTCTTTTTCTGCTTGTGCTTTGTCCAATCCCTTATCCACCAAGTCGGCAATCTCAGACTTATAGGCCTTATCAAAGGCGACGTAATATTTCCCTACCAAATGGTCTCCTTTCAGCCTCGAACTTTCAGGGGTTTCACCATCTCCAAAACGCTGCCAAGCCAACATACTTTTACAAATATGAATGCCCCTATCATTAACAATTTGGGTTTTGTAAACCTTGTGTCCAGCAGCTTTTAGTATCTCCGCCACAGCGTATCCCAACAAGTTATTTCGGATATGCCCAAGATGCAAAGGTTTGTTGGTATTTGGTGAAGAGTATTCCACCATTACCGCATCTTTGCTAGCAGGAGTTTGGTATCCAAACGAAGCCTCTTCTTGTATCTCATTAAAGAAATCAAGGTAGTAGGCATCCGAAATAGTCAAATTCAAAAACCCTTTGACGACGTTAAAATCCTTTACTTCTAGAAGTTGTTCTTTTAAAAAAACCCCGATACGATTTCCAATTTCAACGGGATTACCCTTTACTACCCTCAGCATTGGGAAAACCACTACAGTAACATCTCCCTCAAAGTCCTTGCGTGTCGGTTGAAATTCAACACTGGGCACCGAGGCATCGTATGCCTGCACAAGGGCTTCTTTTACTTTTTCCGTTAATACGGCTTGCAAATCCATAAGAGGCTTTTAAGGCAGCAAAACTACATATTTTTTGCACTTTTGACTCAAAACCAGATGGTCACCTACGATTTTAAATGTACCTTTAAATGCGTTGTAAAACTACGCCATAACCTTCCCCCTAAATAACAACGAAGTCTTTTTTGTCTTAAAGAATGAGTTATGTTATACAATGTATCGTACAGCGATAAGAAGATTACCCGAAAAATCGATGAGGAACTTGGAAAGCCTTTTACCTTGAAAGAAAGGTTTCAGCTTGGAGGTATCGGCTCTCCAAAACTCCATATTACCGAGGCCAGCACGGAAATCCAAAATCTATTGATACTGGATAACAATCTCAATACCTGTAATGTTGAAATGCGTCCGAAGGGCATTATCGTGCGTTTCCGGTCGCTGCTCGAAACCTATGGACTCATTATACCCTACTATAAACTGACCCTATACAAAGGTGATTTTGCAGTGTATTCCATTTATCGGGACCATTATTTCATCAAAGTAAAAAGCGATACCAAAGCCATTCAGAAGTATTTCAAAAAATTGTTGGATTATAAAGCAGATAACGCACCAACGTCTATTGAAGACCTGTGATTTACATGATTAAAAATCAACCAAGAATAGAAGTCAAACCCAATGCTACCGACCGAATGTTGATTCGTTTGGGATGGCTCTGTATCCTGTTGATTGGTGTTTTTCT
>JBCBCH010000032.1:0-12251 GCA_038530835.1 Bacteroidota bacterium
AAAGATACCCCGAATGCCATCAAAAATTATCAACGTGCCATCGTTCTGAATGAAAACAATGAGGGGAATTATAATGAATGGATGGAAGACAAAATCGATAAACTAAAACTGAACTGACACTTGCTTTCAAATCTCATTTTCTGAACGGTGGCACGTTGATAATTTTTGATGGCATTCGGGGTATCTTTTTGCATTTCGTAAATCTCAGCCAAAGCGGTCAAGGATACCCACCAATTGGGATTGGCCTCCGCGTTGAATTTGAAGACTTGAAATGCCTTTTTTAAATCGTTTTGAGCAGTGTGCGTGTTCCCAATACCGTTGATATTCCACTTTACGTTTTCAAAGTCTGAATTTGGATTTTCGTCCTTCAGTTTTTTAAAGGCTTGTTTCGCTTGTTCAAACTGTCCCTTTGCAACAAGGTTCATAACATCCTCCTCAAACATCAAATTTTGTTTGCTCAATTCCGGTATGGCAATTCTTGCAATGTCGTTGATGATGATATCAAAACCGGGGATTTCATAACCATTCGATAAAAGTATGATGGTCACGTCGTTTTTTGTAAACTTTCTAAAGGCGGCCAAGTTGCCTCCCGAAAAACCATAAGAATCCAAATAGTTTACCGAATAGTTTCCCCAACCATGTAAAAATTGGTCCTTTTGATTCGTAAAATCAAAGGGAGACCACATCATCGATTTTGTGCTTTGGTCCAAAATGATATTGTTATCCAATTGGGTATTCCACTCTATGAATTTGTTCAGCGTGATATTCAATCCGTTTCCGGAATGCCCTCTTGTACCGTTATTGCGCGTATCTTTTTCAAACGTTTTGGTTTGACTATTATAATAATATCTGGTGGCCCGATTAGGAATGGTTTCTTGGGAATTTGAAGAAAACACAACCCCATCCGTGGTATTTCCAAACTGATTTTTAAGTACGTATTCATCAAATGGCATTCCCGTAACGTTTTCGATGATTTGTGCCAATAGCCAATAATTGGTTTGGTTGTAACGAAATTGATGCCCGGTTGCAAACTCCATCTCATCCTTGAACAATTGTCCCATCAATGCGTCGTCAGACAGGCTGCTTTCATAGCGAATGATGTCTGGTAGTCCAGAGGAATGGGTCAACAAGTGTTTGATTTTGATGTTTTTCCAATGAATGGGCAAATCTTTGAGATGTTTTGAAATCGTATCGTTCAAATCCAGCGCTCCACTTTGGATAAGTTGAAATACTCCGGTTGAGGTGACAAGCTTTGTGGCTGAGAAAATTCGAAACAAAGTGTTTTTGTCAACCATACTATCCGCTTCCAAAGAAGCTTTTCCGAAATAGTTTTCATATATAATTTCACCCTCCTCAACCACAGCCAAGGCCAATCCTGGAATATTATGGAGTTCCATGGTTTTGGTGAGATATTGGTCAATCTCATTTTTTAAGGCTAGGGTACGATTTTCTTTTTCTGAATTTGCGCAGGAGGCGCTGAACAGAAATACTAACAGGATAGCAGAATTCTTGATTATGTCCATTTTTTGATGTTTGGTTTCCTTAAGGACGACAGGTATTCTACCGTGTTGCAATTATCTAGTTCAGACAAACAAAACAAGGCTACGATGTTGGTCCAAAATTTATTATGGAATGTGGAAATCTTGGAAATTTCAGATAAGAATGGCAACCGAACCAACTTTTGCAGGTAGCAGCTAAAATATTTCCAAAACCCCTGACACACCCTTGTCATATACTCAGATTAATTTTGGACTAAACTTTAAAATCAATCACATGATACCCACCAAAAAAGAAGCCTTAAACATCGTTGGCATCGCCACCAGAACTTCCAATAAACCCGGGAAAGCTGATAAAGATATTCCGCAATTATGGAATAAATTCATGATGGAAAACACCCTGCAACGTATTCCCAATAAGGTGGATGATACAGTCTACGCGCTCTACACAAACTATGAAGGCGACCACACCCAACCCTATACTGTGGTCATCGGGTGTAATGTAGCCAGTTTCGATAATATTCCCGAAGACATGACGGTCATATTGATTCCAGAGTCGAGCTATACCCAATTCACCGCAAAGGGAAACTTGACCAAAGATGCGGTCATCAATACTTGGATGACCATTTGGAATACAGATTTAAAGCGCACCTATACCACCGACATTGAAATTTATGGTGAAAAAGCCATTGACCCTACTAACGGAGAAGCCGAGATTTTGGTAGCAACCGCTTAGTAAACATCAATCAGAAAACGAACCCTTGTGAAACATAAGGTCCATAAACATCGTCAGTTTGAGTTTTTTCGGCTAACCGAGAATAATCGCAGTCCAAATAATAACCGCGCGTTACGTTTTACACGGAAGCGATGGTTCTCGATTCACTTTTCAACGACTCAGCTCGAAAACCCATCAAACTGACGAAATGGGTCATTACGATTTCTTGAGCTTTTTGCACTGTTCCAAAACATAGTCAATCGTTTGCTGTAGTGCATCACTATCGCCATCCATGGTGTAATTCATCGCGATGCTACAATCGCATTTTGGGATGTGGATGAAAACAGTACCCCAAAAACCACTATGTAAATACACGGCAACACCGCTTTTCTTGCCAATAAGACTGGTAAACCCTAGTCGCTGGTTGGGGAGCGGGTCGCCATCGTAATCTTTTAGAAGCAACATAATGTCCAAAGTGTCCTCTTTTTCAAATATTTGGTCGTCGAATAAGGCTTGGAGAAAAAGGGTTAAATCGGCTGTAATCGACACCAGGCCTCCGCCTCCATAAAGGTCAATGGAGTTGTCCCAATGGGTCGTTTCCAAGCCATCCATGTAGCGTCTCACATTTGGTGGAAGTCCTTCTGGTCGTTCTTCAAGACTCTCCAAATAGGTGGAGGTCATCCCCAAAGCATCAAACTTTAAAAGGGTTCGTAAACTTTCGGCTAGTCCTAAATTGGTCTGGCGTTCTAGAATCTCACCCAACAAGATGTATCCGGTATCACTATAGTGTTCTTCTTGCCCTGGGGGAGAGTGGGGCTTTCCGTTATCCATCGCAAATTTGATTTGTTCCGTCCGTGTCCACCGTTTCTTAGGATTCTTCATCGCCTCCATAACATATTCTTTACCTCCTACCGCATAGTCGTAGAGCCCACTGGTATGGTTGAGGCAATGTCGCAGCGTAATGCTATCCGGAACGTAACCGCCATCTTCCAACAATTTGATATGAGCATCCGAAATGTATTTTGTGATAGGGTCGTCAATAGCTATTTTTTGTTGTTCTTGAAGACGCAAGATGGCGGCCGCGACAAAAACCTTGGTCAAACTGGCAATGCGAAAAGGTTGCTCGGGACTTAAGGAATTTGTTTTTTCTGCGCTATCAAAACCACTGCTTCCCGTAAAGTCAATTCCTAATTTTGGAGCCTTCACACTTAAAGAAACCCCAACAATAGTGTTCTTTTTGGGCTTGCATGCCTTGTCCAAAATACCTTGTAAAGTCTTATTGTGGGAATTCCCTTGAGCAATTCCCTGGATTGAAGAGAATACCATTGCAACGAATGCCCATCCTAACAAAACGTGTTTCATGAATTTATTTTTCGCAAATATTGGGATTTGGTGCGGGGCGGCATTGTAAAAATTCGTCAACGATAATCCGGACGTATTGCAATAAGACTTGGAACTTGAATCAAAACCGATGGTGTCTGCCCCGTAAACCGCTTCATCTCCTTGATAAAGTGGCTCTGGTCATAGTATCCGTATTTTGCCACATAATGCTGCCAATCTTGGTTTTTGGTTGTCGTAAGCTCGCGAAGTACTTTTTTGAAACGTTTTAAGGTTTGAAAATTTTTTGGCGTCAATCCGGTTTCCTTTTTAAAATAGCGTTCCAAGGTTGAATAGGAGTATCCTGTGGCATCCATGATAGCTCCCAAGTCGCAAGCTTCGCTTACTTCCTGTGACATTTCGACCATGAATCCTTCATTTTCCTTCTCATATCGCTGGGCAAACCAATGGTCCAATTCCGAAACCAGCTGATTTGTATCACACTTTTTTAAGTGGTCCTTCAGCTTTTGCACTTCCGCACCGAAGGCATCCTCAGCGAACAATACAGGGTCCTTCATGATGGTATCCACACCAGCGCGAACAAATGGTATCAAGGAAGAAATTCCTCTAGACTTGAACTTCACCACGATACAGCGCTTCAAAGCAGAAAAATCCACATGCATTTTTTCGTGGATAAAACTGAAGAGAAGACTTCGGTCCGAAACAAACCTTTTGCCTTTATACGTAAGTGCATACTGTCCCTCCAACACGATAATCAAATCAGGGGTGATACCCGGATAAGCAAACATCTCCATGCTATCAAACCCCAAAAAGTCTGAAGCGTGCAACAACCAATAATGGTCAATATGCTTTTGAACTTCTGAATGTTGCGGTCTATAAAACATAAAAGAATCGTTGTGCCTGAATGCCCAATGAGCGGTATGAAGCTAAATAAAATAAATACAACCCCTTTAGAAATATTCAGATTTTCATAATGGTAAAATGGCCATAGCGACCTTCTAAAATCTTTTGAATAGCATATTTTAGCGATACACAAGGCGACAACCTATGCCCAACCCATTGATCAAGCATTTGATGGTACTTAGAATTCCATTGCTCCTAGCTTTAGGAAGCATATTGTTGTACGAAGGCTTCGCATATGATTTGGTCCGGACCGACTTTGTAAAACTCATTTCCCTTTACGCAGCACTTTTTTTCCTGAGTACAAAACTGATTCAAACCGCGCAATGGAGTTTTAAATTCCTAGTGGTAGTTGGGGTATTGTTTCGTTTGGTTTTTTTATGGGCTACGCCGAATCTTTCTCAGGATTTTTATCGCTTCATTTGGGATGGCAACTTGGTCATCAACGGATTAAATCCATATCTGTACACGCCCAATGAAATTTTGGATTGGAAGCAAATTCCCATAGCCAACCACCCCCAACTCTTCGAAGGTATGGGAGAACTTAGTGCGAAGCACTTTAGCAACTATCCTCCCTTTAACCAAGCCTTATTCGCAATCGCCGCTCTTTTCGGTGGAAAAAGTATCCTTGGGAGTGTCATCGTGTTACGATTACAAATCATACTAGCGGATATTGGTCTCCTTTATTTTGGAAAGAAATTGTTGGACCATCTAGGAAAACCAACCCACACCATCTTCTGGTACTTCCTAAACCCGCTGGTCATCATTGAGCTTACGGGAAATCTTCATTTCGAGGGAGTGATGTTGTTTTTTATGGTTTGGGCCATATACTTGGTTTTAAGAGGTAATTGGATAGCCTCAGCTCCCATTTATGCCCTTTCCATTTTGACCAAACTTTTACCCATTCTTTTCTTGCCGTTGTTTCTCAGATTCTTGGGAATAAAGAAGAGTATTGGTTTTTACGTGCTGGTCATTGCAAGTTGTATTCTTCTTTTATTGCCATTTTACAACCCAAACTTTGTGGGCAATTATGGTGAAACCATTGGATTGTGGTTTTCCAACTTTGAATTCAATGCAGGTATCTACAACTTGGTCAAATCGATTGGGGTTCATTTCTTTGATGCCAAACCTTGGTTATTGGTCAAAACGTTCGGGAGCACCATCGCTTTGCTTGTTGTTTTAGCGACCATTGGAATGGCTTTCTTTAGAAAAAACGAGCAGTCCAATACATTAATGACCTCAATTTTGTTTGCTCTAACCTTATATTTTCTATTGTCCAGTACAGTTCATCCGTGGTATTTGGTTACCCTTTTGTTTTTAGGTTTGGCAGGAGGTTATCGGTTTGTTTTAGTGTGGACAGCGGTTGTTTTCCTAAGCTACTCAGCCTATGCAAACCCTAATTATCAAGAGAATTTGTGGTTGCTTGCCGTTGAATATCTTATCGTGTTTGGGTTCTTATTTTATGAAATTTCAAGAAACAAGGGGAATTTGTTCCAATTCTTCAAAAAAAACACCCATTCCTAGTCTGAAAAAAATTAATTTGTACTTTTAACCCAGCATGAAAACACAAGCGAACATATTTATTCCAGCTGAGCACCTCGCTCCTGTTCGTCCATTCGCGCCCCGCCGTCGCCCGTAAGGGTGCACTTCAGTTATGGAAATAGGTGAGTCCATTTCCGCAAAACCTTCAGAACAAAATAGTATTCAGTTTTTTAAATCGTATCAGCAATGAAAATCGAAGTTGCTAACGAATCCCATATTAAATACGCGCAAATTATTAGTGACACCATAACCGAATCTGCCAAGGTTCGGGGAACCGGTATCGCGCAGCGCTCCCCAGAATACATCATTCAAAGACTTCAAAATGGAAATGCCATCATTGCCTTGGAAGGTGATATTTTTGCTGGATTCTGTTATATCGAAGTATGGGGCAATAAAAATTTCGTCGCCAATTCGGGACTTATCGTCCATCCTGATTTTCGAAATCAAGGCCTGGCCAAAAAAATCAAAAAAGCCATTTTTGAGCTATCCAAACAGAAGTTTCCCGATGCTAAAATATTTGGTATCACCACGGGGCTAGCTGTGATGAAAATGAATTATGAGTTAGGCTACAAACCAGTCACCTTTTCAGAGTTAACCGACGACCCTGATTTTTGGAAAGGTTGTCAAACCTGCAAAAACTTCGATATCCTTACCCGGACTGAACGTAAAATGTGTTTGTGCACGGGCATGCTGCACGACCCCAAAGAAGAAAAAAAGAACACCAAAAAAATCAATGGAAAAGCATTCAAGCGATTAAAAGAAATGAAGCAAAATCTTTTCCTAAAGAAAAAAACCAAATAGCAGTCAATTCTAGCGCAGTTGAGAATAACACATTTCGACTACGCTCAATGTGACGCAATGAAAAAAAACCAAATGAAAAAACTTGTTTTAGCCTATAGCGGTGGATTGGACACTTCATATTGTGCCAAATACCTATCACAAGAAGAAGGATGGGCAGTGCATGCGGTAAGTGTGAATACTGGCGGATTTTCTACCGCCGAAATCCAAGCAATCGAACAGAAGGCCTTGGAACTTGGCGCTACCAGTTATACCTCCATTGATGCGGTGGAATCCTTTTATGACACCGTAGTTAGATATTTGATTTACGGAAATGTATTACGAAACAACACCTATCCCTTGTCCGTAAGCGCAGAGCGGATTGTACAGGCGATTGAAATCGTAAAACATGCCAAAAAAATAGGTGCAGATGCCATCGCACACGGAAGCACGGGCGCTGGAAACGACCAAGTGCGTTTTGATATGATTTTTCAAATTATCGCACCTGAGATTGAAATCATAACCCCGATTCGGGACAACCGACTCTCCAGAGAGGCGGAAATTCAATATTTACAAAGTCAAGGGATTGATTATTCTTGGGAAAAGGCAAAATATTCCATCAACAGAGGGCTTTGGGGTACGTCTGTCGGAGGAGACGAAACTTTGACCTCACACACCGCATTACCGGAGGCTGCTTATCCAAGTCAGCTCGAAAAAGAGCTTCCCAAAAAGGTGCGATTGACGTTTACCAAAGGAGAGTTTACCGCTATTGATGGGGAAACCGCAAGCCCCGTTGCCAATATTGAAAAACTATCTGAAATCGCATCCAAATATGCCATCGGAAGGGATATTCATGTAGGGGATACCATCATTGGCATTAAAGGACGGGTCGGTTTTGAGGCGGCGGCACCATTGATTATCGTAAAGGCGCATCATTTATTGGAAAAACACACGCTTAGCAAATGGCAACAATATCAAAAAGAACAGCTCGGGAATTTTTATGGTATGCTTTTGCATGAAGGCAACTATTTGGATGAAGTCATGCGAAACATTGAAGCCTTTTTAACCGACACCCAAAAGAACGTCTCAGGAGATGTCTTTGTGACTTTACATCCCTATCGTTTTGAGTTGGATGGCATTGCCTCACCTCATGATTTGATGAATGCTTCCTTCGGCAGCTACGGCGAAATGAACAAAGGCTGGACGGCCGACGACGCAAAAGGGTTCATCAAAATCCTTTCGAATCCCGGGAAAATTGCGAACCATGTCAACCAAAAAAATAAGTAATCGTCACCCTGAACTTGATTTCAGAGTCTAATTTGAATAGATAAAAATGATTAAAGTAGGCGTTATAGGCGGTTCGGGATATACCGGCGGAGAGTTACTCAGACTTTTGGTCAACCACCCTTCCGCGGAGATAGATTTTGTGTTCAGCACGACCCGAGCAGGGCAATCCATTGCCCAAACCCATCCCGACCTTTGGGGGTTGTTGGATATGGTTTTTACAGATACGATAAATGAAACCGTCGATATTGTATTTCTCTGTCTCGGTCATGGGAATTCATCCAAATTTCTGACCGAACATAACTTTAGTGCCACAACTAAAATTGTGGATTTGAGCAACGAATTCCGGCTGAAAGATGACGCAACTTTTGAGGATAATCACTATGTCTACGGACTACCAGAACTGAACAAACCTGAAATCACCTCAGCACACCGCGTAGCCAATCCAGGCTGTTTTGCCACAGCGATTCAACTGGCTTTGTTGCCCTTGGCGAAAACGAATCAATTGGAAAACGAGGTACATATCAATGCTACAACAGGGAGCACTGGGGCTGGCGTAAGCTTATCACCTACTTCACATTTTAGCTGGCGAAACAATAACATTTCGTGGTACAAACCCTTTACGCATCAACACCTTGGAGAAATTGGCAAAAGTTTGGAATCCTTCGGGAATACCGTCGGCAAACTTCGCTTTATGCCACAACGAGGCAACTTTACACGAGGTATTTTGGCTACAGCCTACACGGCTACTAACAATTCTTTAGAAACGATTCAAGAAGTCTATCGAAGTTTCTACGCCGATGCGCCCTTTGTTCAAGTAGTGGATGAACCGGTACATTTGAAACAAGTGGTGAACACCAATCAATGTCATGTTCACCTGCACAAACATGAAGATGTCATTTTGATTACTTCTGTTATCGACAACCTCATCAAAGGTGCTTCGGGACAAGCCGTTCAAAATATGAACCTGATGTTTGGGTGGGAGGAAGATTTAGGGTTGAAGCTCAAAGGAAGTATATTTTAAAAATGTCAGGTCGAGCGCAGTCGAGACCTAAACGAAAACCAAACAATTCCCGAGTTCGCTCGGGACGACAAAAAAGAAAATCATGAAAATTGCCATCATAGGAGCTGGAAATTTAGGTTTGGCCATCGCCAAAGGGGTTTTGCATAGCAACGGAGCTACAACCATGTACCTCACTAAACGGAACACTGCCGAAATCCAACAATTTGAAAAATATGGGAATGTTACGGTAACCTCCAACAACCAAGAAGCGGTTCAGCATTCGGATATCTTGATTTTTGCGGTCCAACCCGGACATTTCGAAGGCATTTTGGAAGAGGTCAAAGACCATCTTACTGAAAAGCACGTGGTCATTAGCACCATCACAGGTTTCAGTATCGCCAAAATGGAAGGTATCATCGGAACCGATAAATACATCATCCGATGTATGCCCAATACAGCCATTTCCGTGGGGAATTCCATGACCTGTATCTGTAGCAATGCTTTGGGCAAAAAACGCATTGATTTAGCCAAGGCCATTTTCAACCGAATGGGCCATTCTTTAGAGATTCCTGAGGAGCAAATGCAAGCTGCTACAGTTATTTGCGCCAGTGGTATTGCTTTTTGGATGCGCCTCATCCGTGCGACTACGCAAGGTGCCATCCAATTGGGTTTTGATGCGAAAGAAGCACAGGAGCTCGCCATGCATACCTGTAACGGGGCAGCTAATCTACTTATTGATTCGGGCACCCATCCTGAAGAAGAAATTGACCGAGTGACTACCCCTAAAGGGTGTACCATTGAGGGGCTTAATGAGATGGAACACCAAGGTTTGAGCTCTTCCTTGATTCGAGGGATTGTCACCTCCTTCGAGAAAATTAGCCAAATCAAAAAAGGATAATACAAATTACCATGCCCTGAGCGGAGTCGATGGGTTAGGTTTTCAAAACAGCCATCAAAAAAGTTGGTTTGAAATGATAAAAAACAAAACAATGGAACTTTTCGATGTATATCCGTTATACGACGTAACGCCGGTTTCGGCCGAGGGTATAGAGGTCAAAGATGACCACGGCATCACTTACCTAGACTTTTATGGAGGGCATGCCGTGATTTCAATTGGGCATTCGCACCCGCATTACGTAAACCGTTTAAAAGAACAGCTCGACCAAATTGGGTTTTACAGTAATTCCATTAAGAATCCGTTGCAAAAAGAGCTTGCGCAAAAGTTAGGTGCGCTTTCCGGATGCCATGATTACAATCTCTTTTTGTGTAATTCTGGAGCAGAGGCCAACGAAAATGCCTTGAAACTCGCTTCTTTTCATACCGGAAAGTCAAAAGTCATTGCATTTTCGAATAGTTTTCATGGAAGAACTTCTGCAGCTGTCGCAACCACGGATTTGCCGGCTATCAATGCCCCTATCAACAAACAGCAGCAGGTTACATTTTTGGCTTTAAATGATTTTGAAGCTTTTGAAAAAGCGATACAAACTGACGAATATTGTGCGGTGATTTTAGAGGCGATTCAGGGCGTGGGTGGTTTAGATGAACCCACTACGGAATTCTATCAATTTATTGCCGAACACTGCAAAAAACATAAAGTAGTTCTTATCGCGGATGAAGTACAATCCGGTTTTGGCCGAAGTGGTGCTTTCTTTGCGTTTCAACACCACACCCCGACTGCGCTCAGCGTCCAACCTGATATCATTTCCATCGCCAAGGGTATGGGGAATGGTTTTCCCGTGGGCGGTGTATTGATTCACGAATCCATAAAGGCTTCCTACGGACTGCTTGGTACTACTTTTGGTGGAAACCATTTGGCATGTGCCGCCACGTTAGCCGTTTTGGAAGTCTTGGAAAAAGAGAACCTCATTCCGCACGCAGCGAAATTAGGAGACTATTTTAAAGAACAAGCGAAGGGAATTCCCCAAGTCAAAAAAATCAAAGGAAGAGGGCTAATGCTGGGATTGGAATTCGATTTTGAAGTAGGCCAATTACGAAAAGATCTCATTTACAACCAGCATGTTTTCACTGGGGGTTCCAAAAACAAAAATTTGTTACGAATTCTCCCTGCCTTAAACATTTCCAAGGAGCATATCGATACCTTGTTAACCAGCATACAAAAGGAATTGGCATGAAGCATTTTCTATCCATAAACGATATTGATGCGCTTCCCGATTGGGTAGAAGAGGCAAAAAAATTGAAAGAACTGCCGTTTCAGTTCCAGCACTTGGGCAAAAACAAAACGCTCTGTTTACTGTTTTTCAATAACAGTTTACGGACCCGATTGAGCACCCAAAAAGCGGCACAACATTTGGGTATGGAGGTCATGGTCATGAACTTTGGACAGGAAGGCTGGGCCTTGGAGTTTGCAGATGGCACCATTATGGACCAAGGGAATTCGGAGCACATTAAAGAAGCCGCTCAAGTGGTTTCCCAATACTGTGACATTGTGGCCATTCGTGCTTTTGCACAATTAAAAGGCAAATCAGAGGACGAAGCCGAAAAAGTCATTCAAGGCTTTGTAAAATATGCTTCCGTTCCCGTTGTGAATATGGAAAGCTCTACAGCACATCCTTTGCAAGCTTTGGCGGATGCCATTACTTTATATGAATTTAATAGCAAAACCAGACCAAAAGTGGTTTTGTCGTGGGCGCCTCATCCGAAAGCGTTACCCCATGCCGTAGCAAACTCCTTTGTACAAATGATGAAAAAACAGGAGATGGATTTCGTAATTACCCATCCCAAAGGCTATGATTTGAATTCAGACATCACTTCAGGTTGCACCATCGAATATGACCAAAACAAAGCCTTGCAAGATGCTGATTTTGTCTACGTAAAAAACTGGTCGAGCTATTCGCAATATGGTAAAGTTTTGAATCAAGATTCCGACTGGATGATGACACAAGCAAAACTGGGCAACGCAAAATTCATGCATTGTTTGCCCGTACGACGCAATGTGGTGGTGGAAGATGCTGTATTGGATGGCCCGCAAAGTCTGGTTATTGCCCAAGCCAACAACCGAACATATTCGGTGCAGTTGGCGCTGAAAAAAATCTTGGAGCAGTTATGAAACAAAAACTATCCATCATAAAAATTGGCGGGAATTTGATTCAGGATTCCGAGCAGCTTTCTAAGGTGCTTCAACTGTTTTCCAAGAAAGAAGGGCATAAAATCTTGGTGCACGGTGGCGGAAAAAAAG
>JBCBCH010000033.1:0-4473 GCA_038530835.1 Bacteroidota bacterium
AGCTTGAGTCATCAAACCGTGCTGACCTATCCATTTCGGTTTGTCGCTTTCGGAAAGATGTTGGAAAATGGGAGTGGATTTATGGTAGGCCAATAGGAAAACCCTGCGACGTCGTTGCGGCATCCCATAATCCGCGGCATTGATTACCCGCCATTCTACCGCATAACCCAAGTCGATTAAGCTTTTGAGCATTATGGCGAAATCCCTACCGCGTTGCGCAGCTGGTGATTGCAGTAAGCGGTCTACATTTTCCAGTAGCAGAAAAGGAGGTTTGTTATGCTTCTCGGATAGGATGCGATGAATGGACCACCAAAGCACTCCTTTCTTGCCTTCCAATCCTTTTGAACTTTTCAGGGAAGCTGCTACCGAATAATCCTGACAAGGAAAACCACCTACCAAAATATCATGGTCCGGTATTTCTTCTATTGGAACCGCTTCGATGTCTATATTGGCGTGGGATTCAGTCCCAAAGCGAGCCGTATAAACCCGTGAGGCATGTTGCGTTTTGGTGGAAGGCTCCCATTGGTTGCTCCAAACGACTTTAAAATGACCTGTTTGTTCCAAGCCCAAACGAAAACCACCTACGCCGGCAAACAATTCGCACACCTTTAGCTGCTTCATACCCAAAAGTACAGGATGTTTTGCGCATTTGGAGCCGAAATTGACAACAGCCCATTCCAATTTGATGGAAAAGCACTAGAAATCCGAAGTTTCAAGCGTTAAGTATTTGACCAACCCATGACCTTCGCTGGACCATTTGCCCTCAAACCCCAAAGGAAGGATAAAATAATCACTAGTGTAAAAGGTATGATTTTCATCAGCGCTATCGGTGATGGTAATTTGACCCGAAAGCAGTCGTATTATCTTTTCTTTTTTTGTTTTCCCCAAGGATTTGGTTTGTGGCTTTTCTGAAGTTACCGAAATGGTTAGTTCAGCACCTTTAACCAATACTTCTGTATGGAATGGTTCGTTTTGTAAATCCATAAAAGTACCTGATAACATGCGGTGCGAGATTAATTCATGTTTTGCGTTTTGCTGAACTAGCGAAGCATCAGCACGTTCTGTCGAGATGACAGAAATCTCATAATGAAAATTGTTACCCGCATTGATGAACCAATCGCCTTGAAATCCTTTTGGGGCGAAAAACAAATCCCTGGAATAGAAGGATTGTGCTTTTGCAGAATTGGGCAAAACGGTCGCCTCACCATGAAGAATTTCGATGTATTCGTCAAAACCAAAGTTCTCGAAAGTGCTTATGCCCGTACTAAGAGAAACGATGTAGGCACTGAGCTCTTTACCACGATACAACTGCTTTCTAAAAAAATTACGTTCAGGGGTATCTTTTAAATCGATTTTTTCAAGGCCTACGCCCGAGACGGCTGCTCTATCAAATAAAATTGGTTTGGGAACTTCTTGAGCAATGACAGGTAAAGAGAGGAGGGCAATAAAGACCGAGATACAAGTTTTCATAAGCGTGAATTTTGAGTTCAATCTTACAGTATCGAGGGCTCAGCCCAAAGAAAATCACAAAAGAAGAAGTTCGGATTTCGAAATTTGAACTAATTTATTCTGCTCGGGCCTTTGGAAGAAGGGACAAAAGGTTTTCAAGGTATTCTCTTTGAGGTTCTGTGTTGATATCTCCGTAAAGCCTCTCGTAGGTTAGGGCCCCAATATTGGAAACGATACGACGAACCATTTTTTTGGTGCCCTCAGATGCATTCTTTTGAATTAGTTTGTCAAACTCTTTTTCCCACCAAGCGTAACTGGCTTTGGCAGGACCCATCAGGTCAGTTTGCCACTGCTTTACCAATCGGGATATAATTGCAACTTCTTTTTCAAGAAGTGCATTTTGGAGCTTAGAGGCATTCTTGTATTCCTTGGAATTGGTGACTTTCTCATACTGCTGTTCTAGGTTTTGAACATCAAACACGCTACCGAATAGTAAAATAACCCGCTGATAGGTTTGCGCTTTCAAAAGGATGTTTTTGTTGGTCAAGGCTGAGATTCGAATTTTTTCTTCTTCAAAAAGGCCGTTGAGCTTTGTGTTGTTTGGCGAATCTTTTTTCTTTTCGAATTGAACAAATAACCAATCGCATGCACGAATAATGTCTTCACTATCGGGCCATCGGTGTCCTCCGGAAAAAGTAAACAGGGTTTGGTCAAAGTTCATGATGTCCAGATAGTTCTGATTCTCGAACATCTCTCGAAAGTTGAAGTCTTCGTCACCGCATAAGCCCACGTAATCAAAATCTTGAAACGAAGGACGATGTCCCGCCCCGCCAGAAAATCCCGCCCCACAGGCAATAACCCCTGCAAAGCGGTGCGATAAACTAGCAATGGCAGTGGCTAATCGAGATCCTCCTGAAAACCCTGCGAGGTACATTTCATCCGCCTTTATGGAAAAACTAGAGAAAACATGGTCGAATAACCTGTTCGCAATTTCGAAGTTCTGTTCATGTGGACCATTTTTGGAATTGTTGGAACACACTAAAATGTGTCCGTATTTTTCAGAAGCCGAGATGAAGGGTTTTATCCCGATTGTACTTCTAGCCGCAGGCTCAAATATGAAAATAATTGAACTTGGAGTATTGGAATCAAAGGTTGTGGGTAAATAGAGCGCAAAGGAATCCTCAGTCTTTTTGGCTATGGCAATAGAATCGATAATCTTTCCTTTTTGAAAAGAACTTTGGGCTACTCCAAATGAAACCCAAACATAAAAGGCTAAAGCGACAAAAGGTTTTAGGTCGCTCACGATTTATTGCAAAAGACCAGTATATTTTGCATTGTCTTGCAAGAGGGTAGAAGCAGTTTGAATCGCTTCATCATGGCTTAGGTAATACTGGTACAGCCCTTCTCGATAGAAGTATCGCTTAATGATTTCGTCTTCAAGACTTTTTCTGATTTCTTTCTCAAAGGAGTCCAAGGCTTTGAATTTTCCTTGGTTTACCGTTGATAGCAAAGCTTTGTATTGGTCTTCCACATCACTTCCCAAAAGCTGTTTTTCAGCATTGATACTGGCCTCCAAAAGCCTTTCTGTCTCCGTTTGAAAAGTAAAACCTTGTTGCTTTACATAAGATTTGAATTCGTTATAATCTTGCGATGAGAAATTGAAAGAAGAAGCGCTTTCAAAAGTATGGTCGTAGAAATAGTCCGTCGCAAAATCGAAAATAAGGTAGTTGGAGCTCAATGCTTTGGTCAAGTCATTGGACTTTAAAGAAGCAATTTCCACATCTGGCATGACTCCGCCTCCATCTTCTACAGTTCTTCCATTTCGCGTTGTGAATGTCTTGAATTTGGTATTTCGAATGGCATTGCCTTCTTGGTCGCGGTTCCAGTAATCCAATGCTTGAATACAACGTCCGGAAGGGGTGTAATATCTTGAAATGGTGACCTTAAGTTGGGTGCCATAGGTAAGCTTTAACGGGCGTTGTACCAATCCTTTTCCGAAACTTCTTGCACCCATGACCACCGCGCGGTCTAAATCTTGTAAACTTCCTGAAACAATTTCACTAGCAGAGGCACTGCGCCCATCGACCAAAACCACCAAGGGAATTTCCAAATCAACCGGACTTTTCTTGGTTCGGTATTCTTGGTTGAATTTTTTGACTTTGGATTTCGTTGTTACAATCAATTCACCTTTGGGCACGAAAAGATTCGTTACGTTAACGGCTTCGGAAAGCAGACCGCCAGGGTTTCCACGCAAATCCAAAATAAGTTTTTGCATGCCTTGTCCTTTTAAATATTCAATCGCTGCTTTGGTTTGAGAAGATGCTTTTCGATTGAACTTGGAAAGGACCACATATCCGGTAGTTTCATCCACCATCTCATAAAATGGAACGGCATCTACCTCAACCCCTTCACGTTTTACCTTGGCAGTTTTGGTTTCTCCCTGACGCACAAAGGTGATTTCCACTTCAGTTCCGTTGGCACCTTTTAACAGTTCTCGTGCGTTGTCATCAAAATCTGCAATTTTGGTTTCTCCAATCTTAATGATTTCATCACCTGCTTTTAAGCCTGCTTTGTCTGCAGGATAATCTTTATAAGGCTCAACCACGACAAGCTTGCTTTTGTAAGACCGCACCAAAGCCCCTATACCTGAATATTCCCCTGCGTTGTTTATTTTGAAAGCTTCCACATCTTGCTCGTTCATGAATCGCGTGTAGGGGTCCAAATCATCCAACATATTTTTGATGGCGGAATCCATCAATTCTGCGGGATTAGTCTCATCGACATAGTTCATGTTGAGTTCCTTGAAAAGGGTGGTGAAGATTTCAATCTGCTTGGCAATCTCGAAAAAGTCACTTTTAAAACTGCTGCCGACGGCAAATAGGGCTACGGCCACTACGGGAATCCAAAAACGTTTTTTAGGCATCATGGGTTTGGTTTTCTTTTTGTTTCACTGCGTAAAGTAGGTCCTGAAAGGCTTTCTGCAGCGTAGTGTAACTCGGGGTTGTGTTTCCAAGATATAAAAAT
>JBCBCH010000033.1:4483-12237 GCA_038530835.1 Bacteroidota bacterium
CTTGGAAACACAACCCCGAGTTACGCTACGCTGCCCGCATTCGTCTTTTGACCAAGTTGCGATGTACGGCTTTTTTTAGGCGTCTTTTCGGTGCGGTAAAAGCAACTTGAATGCTATCCGCAGCATCAGAATCTTCCTTTTTCAAATAACGGAGTTGAACTGGATAGGATTTCAAGGTGTGTCCGCTAGTGAAAAGGGATTCAAAAACACGAGTATGGGTAAGCCGCTCCTTTTTGGGCAGCTTTGAATATAGGTTTTCCCCATGAACTGTCCTTGAAGCATCTTTTGAAACGTCAGAAGAATCAAGGCTCATTTTGCCAATGTTTTAAAGTATACCTTCAGTGAATAGCCTCAAGGTCAAGGTTTGGGCTGATATACATTGTTGCTGCTGTCAACGTCTGCCATCAGTTGAGATGGATCTATCGCAATACCATCGATGTCTTCCAAAGATTCATCGAGAATCAACTCGTACTTTGGGTGAGCCCAACCCCAATCAGGCTTTATTACACGTTCCAAATTGGGATAAGGGTTGGTTTTTTCTCCGCGCATCATTTGTAACGGAATGTAATAGGTTTTTTGGGTTCCATCCTTCCCCACAACCAAAAGGTCGATAGGCATGGGCATCAAGCCTTTTCTTTCCAAAACAACTTTGGTCTTGCCGTCCACCGCTTGTACGGTGTCAATGGCATAATCAATAGTGTTGGTGGTTTGGGTCCAATCAGTCAAGTACCAATCCAACTCAAACCCAGAAACCTTTTCTGCGGTTCTTTTGATGTCATTGGGAGTTGGATGTTTGAATTTGAAATCGTCAAAATACTTCCGAATGGTTTTCATTAAATTTTCCTGACCAATAACATAGCCCAATTGTGGCAGAAAAATAGACCCTTTACTGTATGCAGAAATGCCATAGGCAAAATTGGACGCATAACGGTCGGCATGGGTGCCCTGGGGCATTTCCCTGCCAGATTCGACCAATGCGAAATAGCTGCTGTAGGACCGCCCAAAAGGATTGTCTTTCTTCTGGTTCATGACTTCATTCATACACAAACTACTGATAAAGGTGGTAAACCCTTCATCCATCCACTCATGTTTGGATTCGTTAGTGGCCAGAACATGTTGAAACCAGCTATGGGCCATTTCATGTACCATAACCCCAACCAAACTTGGAAATTTTCTTTCCCCGGTAATCAAGGTACACATGGCATATTCCATACCACCATCACCCCCTTGGATAACCGAATATTGCTTGTACGGATATTTTCCAATATTGTTGCTCAAAAACCGCATGGTTTCTTCGGTTTTGGGTTGCAGGTTTTTCCAGTTTTCAAGAATATCTGGATTGTTCTTATACAAAAAATGAAGTGTAGGACCGTCTTCCATTTGAACTACATCATGAAGATATTCCGGGTCCGCTGCCCATGTAAAATCATGTACCTGGGGCGCAACAAAATGCCAGGTAAGTGTTTTCCCTTTTCTTTTGACCTTGGTTCCAGGTGCCTCATAACCATATCCAATTTCATCTGGGTTTTGGAGATAGCCAGAGCCTCCAACGACATAATCCTTGTCTAAGGTGATTTTGACATCGAAGTCTCCCCAAACGCCATGAAATTCTCTTGCGATATATGGATTTGGGTGCCATCCTTCAAAATCATATTCGCAGAGTTTGGGATACCACTGGGTCATGGAAAGCGCCACCCCCTCGCTACTATTTCTTCCTGACCGTCTAATTTGTAAAGGGACCTGTCCAGAAAAGGTCATTGACAAGGTTGTTTTCCCTCCTGGCAACAAAGGTTTTGCCAAATCGACCACCAAAATAGTGCCTTCTTCTTGGAAAGAAACGTTCTGCCCGTCTTGCTTCAGTGTGTTTGTGTGTAGATACCCTATTTCCGTTTCGGTCAAGCTTGTAATTCGGCTTTTTCCATTGGCAATCATGCGATTATCGGGGTCGGCAATGCTCCGTAGTCTTGCGTCCATTTGACTACCCGGTTGAAAAGCATTGAAATACAAATGGTAATACACCCGGCTTAAGGTATCGGGAGAATTATTGGTATACACCAATTCTTGAGTCCCTTCATATTGGAAGGTTTCAACATCCATGTCAATGGACATGGTATAGTCCACATGTTGTTGCCAGTACGAAGTGGACTGACCCATCAGTTGCGAAGCTAGAAGCGCAAAGAGCGCAGGGAGAACGGTGTTTTTCATGTCTATTTTGTATTGTTGCCCAAAGTTGCTTTACCTCGCACTATACTATCTGCAAGTAGTAGTGCATTATAGGCGTTTACCATCTTTCCAGATTTCGATAGTTCTCCAAAAGGTGCTGTATTGGCATTATCCCCGCCAACGACAACGGTCGCTTTTGATGCCAGACCTGATTGCATGATGATTTGTTTTACTTGGTAGGCTTTCAATTGTGGATAATACGAACGAATCAAAGCAGCAACCCCCGAAACGGCAGGAGCCGCCATGGAAGTACCTCCTTGGAATTCATACTCACTCCCCGGCATGGTTGAATAAATCTTGGCACCAGGGGCAAAAACATCTACGTTACGTGTTCCATAATTGGAAAAGTTTGCCATAAGTTCTGAACCATAAGCACTGGTCAAGGCGCCTACGGTGATAACGTTGTTGGTGAATTCCGATTCCGTGTTTTTGTGGTCATTGGGATAGTTTTCATTTTCTGGATTATCCAAATCCTCACCATCGTTACCTGCGGCATGCACAATAAGCACATCTTTACTCGCTGCATACTTTATCGCATCATGAACCCAACCTGCATTTGGCGAAAAAGACTTTCCGAAACTACAATTGATGACTTTTGCACCGTTATCCGCAGCATAGCGAATCGCATTCGCGATATCCTTGTCATATTCATCTCCATTGGGCACAGCACGCAAGCTCATGATTTCCACATTTTTGGCAACCCCATTTGCTCCCTTACCATTGTTTCTTTCAGCAGCAATGATTCCTGCGACATGCGTCCCGTGGCTTTCTGTTTTGACGCGATTGCTAGGGTCTCCATTACCATAGCTTCTGCTGTTGAAATCATAGGGCTTGTCCCCTACAACGCTTCTCCCATCAAATTCTTTGTTCAAGTTGTAGTCAACTCTTTCGGTGAAGTACTCAATACCTTCTGTTAGCTCTTCGATAACCGATGGAATATCATCACCGTAGGCATACATTTGTTTAAGAATCCCAACACTTTGCTGAATTTGTTCGGTTGAGGCATTAATGGTATTCAAATCCTCCTTGGTGTAGGTGTCTTTTCCCAATGCCTCTTTTACCATATTATCAGCACCTTGTACTACCTGTAAAATTTGTTCGTACTGTTGTTTGTTTTGAAGTGCTTTGGGATACTCTTTATCCAATTTTAATTGTGCCTTTGCGCGGGTGGTTGCGTCTCCCATGTTCAAGCGCAACATGCGAACATACTCCAATTGCTCATTATAAGACTCGCCCAGAAAATTATAGCCATGGATGTCGTCAACATATCCATTGCCATCATCATCTTTGTTGTTGTTGGGCACTTCCCCTTTGTTGGTCCAAAGCACATCATCCAAGTCTTCGTGTTCCAAATCGATTCCCGAATCCACTACGGCGACAACGACTGTTTTTCCCTTTCTATTCTTGATAATCTCCGCGTAAGCGCGGTCAACACTCATTCCGGGGATGGTATCCGAAACCAAATCGAGGTGTCCCCAATTTTCTTTTTCAGCTTGTGACAGTTCTGAAATCTTAAGGGGAATGGCATCAATATTTTCAACCGGGGTAGAAACCAAGGCAGTAGCCCCACAACCCATCAAGAACATTCCAGCGGCCATGGAAGTGAGGTAAATCTTAATTTGCTTAAAAATCATATAAATGAATATTTCTGTTTGAACAGTATTAGGAAGTAAAAATTTCGTCAAATCGGTGTACCGTGTTCAACCGTACTCCCTTTTCGGTTTGTTTTAGGGTACATATTTCGTTGTGGGCGTCGTGCTCAAAAAACAAATAATAACCGTTTTCTGCGGCTTCGTCCAAAAAAATTCGTTTTTCGTCCAAAGTTAATAGGGGACGGGTATCATACCCCATCACATAAGGCAAAGGAATATGCCCAACGGTGGGTACCAAATCCGCCACAAAAACAACGGTTTTATCTTGATACTTTAGAGTAGGTAGCATTTGTTTTTCGGTGTGCCCGTTTACGAAACGAATACCAAAGTCAAGTGCACTATCTGATGCAAAATGGTTGTCAGGAACCTCTACGAAGCGCAATTGCCCACTTTCTTCCATTGGCCATAAATTTTCCTTTAAAAAGGATGCCTTTTCCCTCGCGTTTGGTTTTGTGGCCCAATCCCAATGCTTGGGGTTGGTCCAAAAGGTCGCGTTTTTAAAAGCGGGCTCATACCCAGTTCGGTCCTTATTCCATTGGATGCTTCCCCCGCAGTGGTCAAAATGCAAATGGGTCATGAACACATCGGTAATATCATCACGATGGAACCCATATTGTTTTAAGGAATTGTCCAAAGAGTGGTTGCCCCAGAGAGAACAGTACCCAAAAAACTTGTCAGACTGCTTGTTGCCCAACCCGGTATCCACTAAAATCAATCGATTTCCTTCTTCAATTAAAAGACATCTCGCGGCCAAATCAATCATGTTGTTGGCATCTGCGGGGTTTGTACGCGTCCAAATGGATTTTGGAACCACTCCGAACATGGCACCTCCGTCTAATTTAAAATTGCCGGTCTCTATAGGGTAAAGCCTCATGAATACTAGACAAAGATTCGCAAAATAAGAAAAGCTTTACGGATAGGCGTCTAATCCTCAATATTATTGGCCGTTTTTTAACAAAACTGAAGCGACGTTAAATTTTACTGCGGAGAACTTAAAAAGGACTCCCCAGAGAGCAGAACACATTGCAAGAAAAACCCTATTTTAACAAAAAAATCGACGAATGATCGAGTTGGCGGGTATCATTATTTTGGGAATCATTGCGCAATGGTTCGCTTGGCGTTTAAAATTGCCCGCGATTTTACCTTTGATTCTTATTGGGTTGATGGTCGGTCCCGTAGCGACACTTTATACGGAAGACGGCACCAAACTCATTGAACCCATATGGAATGGAAAAAAAGGGCTTTTTCCCGGGGAGGGATTGTACAACTTTGTTTCGCTAGCAATCAGCATCATTCTATTCGAAGGGGGCCTTACGCTGAAAAGAGCTGAAATTTCAAATGTGGGTCCGGTTATCACCAAATTGATTACCCTTGGAACGGTAGTTACCTTTTTTGGCGCGGGGGTAGCTGCACATTATATTTTTGAGTTGTCCTGGCAGATCTCGTTCTTGTTTTCGGGACTTATTATCGTAACCGGTCCAACGGTAATTGCGCCAATTTTAAGGAATATCCCCCTGAAAAAGGATGTTTCCACAGTGCTGAAATGGGAAGGCATTCTAATTGACCCCATCGGTGCTTTGGTTGCGGTATTGGTTTTCGAATTTATTAGCGTTGGCGAAGGACAGGCTTTTACCAAGACCGCGCTGGTTGAATTTGGGAAAATTCTTTTATTCGGCACCACCTTTGGGTTTACTTTTGCTCATGCTTTGGCATTTGCAATCAAAAGAGATTTCATTCCACATTATTTACTGAATGTGGTTAGTCTTTCTGTGGTCTTGCTCGTATTTGTGGAGTCGGACCTGTTTGCACATGAATCGGGCCTTTTGGCCGTGGTGGTTATGGGGATGGTTTTAGGCAACATGAACCTGCCCAATTTGAAAGAGCTGTTGTATTTTAAGGAATCCCTAAGCGTATTGCTGATTTCAATCCTGTTTATTTTGTTGGCGGCAAACATTAATATTTCGGATGTTGCCTTGGTTTACAACTGGAAATCCCTTGCGCTATTCGCAGTAATTGTATTTATTATTAGACCGCTAGGCGTCTTTTTGAGTGCGCAAGGGTCAGATTTAAAATGGAATGAACGCTTGTTCATTGGTTGGGTAGGGCCTAGAGGTATTGTGGCCGCGGGTATTGCTTCACTGTTCGGTTCCAAGCTTCTGGCCAAAGGCGAACCAGGTGCGGAATACATAACGCCTTTGGTTTTCATGATTGTGCTGGGCACGGTTTTGTTGAATGCCACTACGGCGCGAATGTTCGCCAAAATAATAGGGGTGTTCTTGACCAAATCAGAGGGTATTTTGATTATTGGCGCGTCCAAGGTGTCGAGACTGATTGGAAATTATCTCAAAAAGAACAACCGCCATGTGGTGCTTATCGACAACAACCAAACCAATGTGGCCAAGGCCAAAAAATCGGGATTGGAAGCCTTAACAGCCAATATTTATTCGGATGCACTTACTGATAATATCGAGTTGAACGACGTAGGTTACCTTATTAGTTTGACTGGAAATGCAGACATTAACGCTTTCGCCATAAAAAAGTTCGAAAAGCAGTTTGGTGAAAATGGAGCGTTTCGTTTGGCTAGCACCGAGGAAATCAACCACCCTGCTACGCTTCCCGAAAAAGGGTTGTTCTCTCCGTCCTATGATTTTATTCGATTGCTGGAGACAGCAGAAAAGTATCCTTCCATTAATGAAATCAACATTAAAGACAAGAAACATTACGACACTTTAATTGATGCGGCTGAAAATGACTCAGATATCATCCCAATTTTCACCAAATCCCCAGATGGAAAAATCAATATTATGCCCAACGACTACAAAGAATTTACACCAAAAGCAGAAGGGCATAAATTGGTGTATTTGGGCAAGACCATGACGGAAGCCTAATTCACAGCATGATTGTGTCAACCCAAATCTGGGTTTGATGAATTTGCTCTAGACTCTAAATAGAGGAAAGACGAGTTTTGATGATGAACTAATCGTTAATCATTCAATTTCAACACTGCCATAAACGCCTGCTGAGGAATTTCAACATTCCCTACTTGGCGCATGCGTTTTTTACCCTTTTTCTGTTTTTCCAACAGTTTTCGTTTACGGGAAATATCACCCCCATAACATTTCGCGGTAACATCCTTTCGAAGGGCCTTAATGGTTTCCCTAGAAATGATTTTAGAACCAATTGCAGCTTGGATTGGGATATCAAACTGTTGCCTTGGAATCAGTTCCTTCAACTTTTCGCACATTTTTTTACCAATGGTATGGGCATTATCAAAGTGAACCAATGCAGATAAGGCGTCAACGGGCTGGGAATTCAAAAGAATGTCGACGCGGACCAGTTTTGAGGTGCGCATGCCTATTGGGCTGTAATCGAAAGAGGCATAGCCTTTTGAAACGGTTTTCAATCGGTCGTAAAAATCGAAAACGATTTCGGCCAAGGGCATATCGAAAATAAGTTCTACTCGTTCCGTCGTCAAATAGGTCTGGTTCGTGATTTGGCCCCTTTTTTCGATACAAAGCGACATAACGTTCCCTACAAAATCTGATTTCGTAATGATGGTGGCTTTGATATAAGGCTCTTCCACACGGTCTACAGTGGAAGGGTCTGGCAAATCTGAAGGATTGTTTACGATCAAAGGGGTTTCTCTATCCTTAGTCGTGAAAGCATGGTAACTTACGTTGGGCACAGTGGTAATCACGGTCATATTGAACTCACGCTCCAAGCGTTCTTGGATGATCTCCATGTGCAACATGCCCAAAAATCCACAACGGAAACCAAAACCCAATGCGGCGCTACTTTCTGGTGTAAACACCAGCGAAGCATCATTGAGCTGCAATTTTTCCATGGAAGACCGGAGTTCTTCAAAATCTTCGGTATCCA
>JBCBCH010000034.1:0-12200 GCA_038530835.1 Bacteroidota bacterium
GCTTGACTTTCAATCGCAATTGAAATAGAAAAAGAAACTCAACCAAAGCTGTTTGGTGATGTAGGATTTTTGAATAAATCAGATCACAACTCTTTCATTTATCAAGTAAGGGAGAAGTAAAGTGCAAGGTCATTTTCTGCTAAAAAAACGTCGATAAACTAAATAGAATATTTTTACCTGGGTTAACTAAGAATGTTGATAGGATAGTTTCAACTTTTTCCCTGGGAAGGGTACGGTTATTAGCCTTTCCTCACCGTATTTTGTAAAAAGAGAAAAGCCACACTTGTGTGTGGCTTTTTTAAGTATTTTGCTCCCCCTCTTGGGCTCGAACCAAGGACCCTCTGATTAACAGTCAGATGCTCTAACCAACTGAGCTAAGGAGGAAAATCGCATTTAGCGGGTGCAAATATAATGGATTACAAAAAAGCGTACAAGCAAAAAAATCGCTTTTCTATTTAAATAACCATTTATACAAGTCGTTTCCATTGGCAAAAAGCAGTAGCCCTATCAATAAAAAGAAACCGACCATTTGGGCATACTCCAAAAACTTGTCGCTGGGTTTGCGTCCCGAAACCATTTCATATAGCAAAAACATAACGTGGCCTCCATCCAAAGCCGGGATGGGCAGAATGTTCATGAAGGCCAAAATAATGGAAATGAAGGCTGTGGTAGCCCAGAATGCAGGCCAATTCCATGTGTCAGGAAACATCCCACCAATAGCGCCAAAACCACCAACGCCTTTGTACGCTCCAGTTTCCGGGTTGAATATTTTCTTCATTTGCTTGATGTAGCCGCCTAGAATATCGACACCCTTTTGAATTCCCGCTGGTATGGATTCCAAAAAAGAATATTTAACTGTTTTCAGTTCAAAATAACCACGTTCTTCACAGTCTTCATAGGTTAGACCGCCTAACTTCAAACCAAGTTTTCCCTCGGAATTTACCTTGGCCGTTACTTCTTTAACTTCTGAACCTCTTTGTAAGCGTACTGCGATTTCCTGCCCCTTGTTTTGCTGTAGGATGGATTCCACTTGGTCGTAATAAATGGCTTCTTGCCCATTGATGCTCAAAAACTCATCGTTCTTTTGAAAGTCAGTGTTTTTGTTTACCATCGTTTTCTCCACGTCTTCTACTACAAAAGGCTGTCGTGTGCGCAAAAAGCGAACCCTATCTTCATCTTCAACCAGTGTTGCTATAAAATCAACAGGTATATCTTGGGTCAAGCGCTCGCCATTCCTTTCCAAGATCATGGTATTCCCGTTAATGAGTTCAATGATAACCCCGTTTACGGATTCAATGGGTTTTCCATCAACCTCCAAAATCTTATCCCCGGTCTGTATCCCCAGCTTGTCTCCTATTTTAGTTTCGGTGACCCATATACCATCGCGTAGGCTGCTCATGGGAATATACTGTTCTCCGTAGCTATAGGCCATCCCAATGTAAATGATTACGGCCAAAACAAAGTTTACGGTCACACCACCCAACATAATTATCAATCGTTGCCAAGCAGGTTTGCTGCGGAACTCCCAAGGTTTGGGCTCCTCTTTCATTTGTTCGGTGTCCATGCTTTCGTCTATCATTCCCGAAATCTTCACATAACCTCCCAAAGGAAGCCAGCCGATACCATATACGGTTTCTCCTATTTTCTTTTTGAAAAGGGAAAACTTGACATCGAAAAAGAGATAGAATTTTTCAACACGGGTCTTGAACAACTTAGCTGGAATAAAATGACCCAATTCATGAAGTATAATCAGCAGGGAAAGACTTAAAAAGAATTGGATGGTCTTAATTAAAATGGGGCTCATCAGCAGTCGTCTGTTAAACCCACAAAAGTAAACTTTTACCCTAGCATACCAAATTCCCCATTATTCAAGGAATTTCTTTTAAGAAAGTTTTAGGAACAAAACAGACACGGCTTTTTGAACATGTAGACGACGCCCCGTAATTTTGCATTCATGCGCGCATTTTTTGCGAAATACAAGTTTTTTGGATTGGTGCTATTGGTTATTTCGGCTATAGTCATAAGCTTGTTCTACAATGCGCTGAAGCCTGAAACGACTTCCGGTATACCAGCCTTCTATGGTAAATCAAGAACTTGTGGATAGTACCCTTCATTTTAAAAGGAAGTACCACACCATCTCAGACTTTGAGCTTATCAATCAGAACGGCAAAACGATAACGCAAGGCGATTACAAAGATAAAATCTACGTCGCTGACTTTTTCTTCACCACCTGCTTGACCATTTGCCCCATCATGACCAAGAACATGGCGGCCGTTCAAGAGAAAATTGCCTCGTATCCCGATGTGATGCTTCTCTCCCACTCCGTTACCCCGCAAATCGATACGGTGGCCCAGCTACGTCGCTATGCGGATGAAAAAGGGGTACTGGATGAGAAATGGAACTTGGTTACGGGCGACAAAGCCCAGATTTATGAGTTGGCCCGAAAATCATACCTCGCCGTAAAAACAGATGGCAATGGGGGCGAATTCGACATGGTTCATACCGAAAACTTCATTTTGATTGATAAAGAAAGACGCATTCGAGGCTATTATGACGGAACCAATGTTGAGGAAATGGAAAAACTACTTTCCGATATCGCAATACTCCGTAAAAGTTACGAAGAACCCTAAGCTCTGGTTTTTTCAAAATATTCGCAAGCTTCCCCTAGTTTTTCCCTACTTTTGCTTACTTAAACTCATTCTAAATAATTTGGTGAAATCCGTTATTGACTTAAAACTTGGTGAAAGAGGAATCATTCATGATTTTGAAGATGATGCACTGCCCATCAAATTGCTAGAATTGGGCTGTTTGCCAGGTGGTTGGGTTGAAATGGTTCAGATAGCTCCATTGAAGGACCCCATTTACATCAATTTGAATGGGAGTCATATTTCCATAAGAAGGTCTTTGGCCCAAAAAATTCCAATATCGATTTCCCAAGCACAGACCCCAAATGAGTAAGAGCATCAATGTAGCCCTTATCGGGAATCCCAACACGGGTAAAACTTCTGTTTTCAATCAACTTACCGGACTGAAACAAAAGGTTGGGAACTACCCGGGGATTACCGTTGAAAAAAAACAAGGGATTTGCAAACTCCCTCGGGGCATAAAAGCGCACATTATTGATTTACCGGGTACCTACAGCTTAAACACTACTTCGTTAGATGAAAGTGTAGTAGTGGAATTGTTGTTGAACAAAAACGACAAGGACTTTCCTGATGTTGCAGTAGTTATTACTGATGTAGAGAACTTGAAAAGGAACCTGTTGCTCTTTACCCAAATCAAAGATTTGCGAATTCCAACGATATTGGTCATCAACATGGCTGACCGAATGCAGCGAAAGGGGATTTCGTTGGACATCGAAAGCATGGAACAAATGCTGGATACCAAAATTGCCGTGGTCAGCACAAGAAAAAATACTGGAATTGAGGTTCTAAAACAGCATATTCTTGATTATAGGCGTCTTTCGGACAAACCAAACACCGACGTCTCTCGCATTTCACAAAATTATTTTCAAGAACTCCAAAACGTTTTTCCAAAAGAAAACCTATACAAACTTTGGCTGGTCATTACCCAAGATGTCAATTTTATGCGCATCGAAAAGCAGCGCATACAAGATGCCACCAATTTCTCTACCAAATCCAACACCGAACTAAAGCGATTGCAGCATCGCGAGACGGTCTTGCGCTATCAGTTCATCAACCAGGTACTCCAAAAAACCTTCAAAGAAGACTTGAATTCGGCCAAAGGCTTCAGAGGAAGTCTAGACCGAATTTTGACCCATAAAGTTTGGGGCTATCTTATTTTTTTTGGCATCCTTTTGTTGATTTTCCAAGCGATTTTTGATTGGAGCACCTACCCCAGCGAATTTATCGATGAGCAGTTTGCCGCTTTGAGCGAGTTCGTGAAAAACACCCTTCCCTCTGGCATGTTTACCAACCTTTTGGCAGAGGGTATTATCGCGGGCATTGGTGGCATCGTGGTATTTATACCACCCATTGCGTTCCTCTTCTTTTTCATTTCGCTTTTGGAGGAGTCTGGCTATATGAGCCGCGTGGTTTTTTTAATGGACAAGCTTATGCGACCTTTCGGCTTGAGCGGTAAAAGCGTAGTCCCCCTCATTTCAGGAACCGCCTGTGCCATACCAGCTGTTATGGCTACACGTACCATTGAAAATTGGAAGGAGCGCCTCATTACGATTCTAGTAGTTCCTTTTACCACTTGCTCCGCGCGTTTACCGGTATATTTGATTCTAATTGCCTTGGTCATCCCAAAAGAGCGTTTTTTCGGTTTGAATTATCAAGCCCTGACGCTTTTCCTTTTATATGTGTTGGGTTTTGCGATGTCTATCCTGTCCTCTTTTGTTTTAAACAAGATTTTGAAGGTTCGCAATCGTTCGGTGTTTATGATTGAAATGCCCATCTACCGCATGCCGCTTCTAAAAAATGTAGGATACACGGTTTTGGAAAAAACGAAGAGTTTTGTGCTTGGGGCTGGAAAAATCATACTGGCGATTTCCATCATTCTATGGTTTTTGGGCTCCAATGGGTTTTCAAAGAATTTTGACAACGCCGAAACCATTGTAAATGAACGTATAGAAAAACAAGGCCTCACTCCCTACAGTGAAAACTACATCCAAAACAACATTGCTGCGTACTTGAAAACCACAAAAATCAGTGTGTTTGAACAACCCAACGCTATAGGATTGAAGTCTGTTCAAGATTCCGTTGGCGTAATACGAAAGATTCTAAAGGAAAACGCCAGAGAACAGGAAATTGCTAGCTACAAACTGGAACACTCCTATATTGGGTTCTTGGGAAAAGGCATTGAACCATTGGTGAAACCCTTGGGTTATGATTGGAAAATCGGTATTGCCGTATTGACCTCTTTTGCCGCACGAGAAGTTTTTGTAGGTACGCTCGCTACCATTTATAGCGTTGGCAATGACCAAAATGAGACTATAAAAAGTAGAATGGCGGCTGAATTGGATGAAACCGGGAAAAAACCACTTTTCAATCTGGCCACCGGTATTTCCCTTATGCTTTTTTATGCCTTTGCCATGCAGTGCGCCAGCACCTTGGCCATTGTGAAAAGGGAGACCAACTCGTGGAAATGGCCCCTATTGCAGCTGGTGTTTATGGGCTCTTTTGCGTATCTTGCAGCCCTGGTAGCGTATCAAATCTTGAAGTAATGGACCTTCTTCAAAACATATTGGCCTATTTTGTACTAAGCCTTGCTATTGGGTATTTGATGTACAAATTCATATTGCCTAAATCACTTCTGCGTCCCAAAAAAGCCAAATCAAACAAGGCTTGTGGCAGCGAAGACTGCGGTTGCCACTAAAAGGATTTCCTTCTTTTTACATTCAAATTCATTTTTTTTCGGGTTAGCTTGTAACGCTTTCCCATTTTCTGACTATACATCAATAAAGACAGCTAACACGAACATTGGAAAACCAATCAGATGAAATAGTAATGCAGCAGGTCGCTCAAGGAAACTTGGACATTTTGACCATACTGTTCGATAGGCACCATAAACATGTGTACAATTTTTTATACAAGATGAGTCGCGATAAAATGCTTAGTGAAGATTTGACCCAGGAGGTGTTCCTGAAACTAATACGACATCGTACCACGTACAAGAACGGGAGTTTTGTTTCATGGTTGTTCACGATTGCACGGAACAGTTTGAAGACGCACTATTCAAGACAACACAAACACCACGCAGATATTGACGAAGTGCACACCCATTTGGCTGAAACTGCCAACAACACCCAAGAAGATTATAGTCACCTGCAAAATGCCTTGAATCAATTGAGTCTCGAAGAAAGGGAACTGGTCATCTTAAATCGATACCAAGAGATTCGATACGAAGAGTTGGCCCAAATTGTAGGCAGCACCCCTGGTGCCGTGAAGACCAAAGTTTGCAGAGTACTGAAAAAACTGAAAACAATTTATTTAGAAAGTATTTGACCATGACGAGAGATAGTTTTAGCGAGTATATCCCAGAGTATCTGGATGATTTGCTACCCCCAGAAAAGAGAAATGAATTTGAAGCATATCTCAAAACCTGTCCCGATTGCGAAAAGGAGCTCGAAGAGATGCGAATCTTGTTTGCCGCGATTGCAGAAGATAAGATTTCGGTTCCTAGCAGTAATTTGAGAAATGCCTTTCTCAAGGATTTGGAGGAAGCCAAAGCAAAGGACGTAAAAGTGATTCCGTTGGCTCAGAAAAAGGAAAAATCCAATTGGGCTTCCAATCTGTTGAAAGTAGCCGCAAGTGTTGCTTTATTGGTGGCTTCTTTTCAAATGGGTGGTTTCTTCGAGAAAGAAAAGTCAAATCAAAGCCTTGAAACGTTGCAAAACGAAAGCTTGGTGATGAAACAACAGGTGATGCTCTCCTTAATGGAAAACCAGTCGGCCAGCAAGCGTATTCAAGGCGTGAATTACATTGAAGAAATTCCAAATCCTGATGAAGCTATTGTAACAGCCCTGAGTCAGCGCATGCTCAACGATGAGAATGACAACGTTCGCTTGACGGCCTTGGAAGCTTTGGCACGATTTGCGGCAAACGATATGGTAAAAGACGTTTTCATCAAGGCCTTGGAAAAAGAGAAAAATCCGAGTATTCAGATTCTCATCATTGACATTTTGGTGAGCGTCCAAGAAAAAAGAGCCGTCGCTCCCATGCAAAAACTATTGGAACAAGAAGACACACAGCCCTTTATCAAAAAACAAATTCAAACCGGGCTACCTAAAATTATTTAAATCAAAAAACGAAAATCATGAAAAATTACAGTTTCTTTTTAGCATTATTGTTTACCGCTGCAATGCACGCCCAAACCGATTATACCCAGTCGCTGGACGGTATTGAATGGGTGAAAATCGAATCCAAAGCGGATATCGTCGTAAAAACTTCCGATGACGATAAGTTGACCATAAAAGCAAGAAAAACCTCTTGGAAGTCTGACCGTGCCAAAGGATTAAAACTAGTAGGCGCAGGCGGAACGGACAATACCGATGTAGGGTTTAGCGTGGTTACAAATGGAAACACCCTTATTGTAAAAAACCTCAGAAAGTCAGAAAAAGGGACGATTTACCTTCCTAAAACGCAAAATGTTTCTGTGAAAAGCACTTGGAATGGAGACATTAGATTGAGCGGCTTTTCTTCGGAACTGGAAGTGGATGCTGAATTAAACGGAGGCGTTGAATTAAACGACATCAATGGCCCTGTTACCGCAACTGCACTCAATGGTGACATTGAAGTCACTTTCGGTAAAGTCACCCAAGGGTCTCCTATTTCGATTTACACCACTAACGGGGCGGTCGACATTTCCATGCCTGGAGATACCCCAGCCAACTTATCCATGAGCACCGTTAATGGTGAGGTATATTCAAATTTTGATATCAAACAAATCAAAAAAGATGGAATGACCACCTACAGCAGTCGAAAAACCACCGCAACGGTGAACGGAGGAGGTGTGGAAATCAAATTGAAGTCCACCAATGGTAGTATCTATCTCAGAAAACTCTAATTCACAATCAAAAAACGAACCGTCATGAAAAACATCTTAGCATTCGCTTTTCTCCTGAGCCTGACTGGTTTTGTCAATGGACAAAAGATTATTGAAAAGACTTTTGCCTACACCAATCAAAAGATTGAAATGGACGTAAAGTTCGCGCGACACATTGAAATCAAAACCTGGGACAAAGCTGAAATTTATTTCAAAGCCGAAATCATTGTGGACGAAGACCGATTCATAGACAAGTATGATTTGGTTATCGATGAAAAGAAGGACTACTTGAAAATCACCTCAAAACCAGAAGCTATCTTCAAAGCGTTCCAAGAATATGGAAAGAAAAGCAAGGACAAGCGGTATTGGTACAACAGTGGGGATTTGTGCAGGTTTTTTTACACGCTTTATGTTCCGAAAAACAGTTCGTTTGAAGTGAGCAGTATCAATGGAGATTTGGAATCCGAAATCATTGAGGGAGATTTCTTAGCGGACCTCATTAATGGGAATATCGATATCAAGACCTTCAAAGGGGATTTGGATTTGAGAACCATTAATGGTGAGATTGACTTGGTGGTCAAAAACACTACCTTAAAAGCCAGTACCATTCATGGGGAAATCTATGCCGACGAAAACCTGAAGCTTAAGATTTCAGACCAACACGTTGGACAAAAAGTGAGCGGAAGTTTTGATTCGGCCTCGAGCAGTTTAAACCTCGAAACCATAAACGGTAATATGTACCTGAGACGTCAGGAAGCCAGTAAGTGATGGACCAACAACGCCCAACCGAGTACTAGAAGGAGTCCTCCCAAAGGCGTTATGGGCCCCAGCCATCGCATCTTTTTTCCAGCACTGGCACTCAACACAAGGCCATAAATACTAAAGGAAAAGAGAAAAACACCTATGATAAAGCACCACGCCATAAGGGTATCCGTAACCTTTTGAAAAGGAATGGCCCATCCTAAAATCAACAAAAGAAGTGCGTGATACATTTGATACTTCACCCCGGTTTCAAAACTTTGAAGTTGGTCCGGGGTAAGTTTCTTTTTAAGGGCATGTGCCCCAAAAGCCCCGAAACAAATGGCAAACAGTCCGTATATGGCTCCCAAGAGGGAAACAACTGTGGAAAACTTCATAGTTTAAAAGTACACATCAACTTTGGTATCCTTGTTGACGGTGAAGGCACATTCCTTGAACTTAGGCGGACCAAAGGCCTTCATTTTGGCTTTGGAAAAAGCTACTTTTTCCCTCGGGATTCCTAACCAATTGGTATCCAGTTCGTTGTTATCATTGGCATCATGAAAGACGGCAATGGCATATTTTCCTTCCGCAACATCATCAATTTGAACTACAACCTTGTTCTTGTCTGCTTTCGCGCTGCCTGATTTATACACATTGTCAAACTTCAAAAAAGTGCCTTCCGAATCATACACCGCAACCTTTACCGCACCGTCCGAAGAAGGGGTATTGTGCAAAGAAACCGATAAGGTATGCTGCCCAAAAGCGGAAAGCGAAAAACCGAAGAATAACAAATGTAAAAGCTTCATTGAATTTTGTTTCATAGCTTGTAGCATACACCTTGCCAAAGTCATTTTTGTTCCGCAATCAAAGCCAGTTGCGCATCCAAATCAAAATGGACTTTTTGGGTTTTCAGACTGTCGGCAAAATTAAAATATATGCTGAGGGAATCGCTATGGACCAACTTGATTTTTTGTTGTTTCAGGTCATCAACAAATATGTAAACTTTACCTCCAGTGATGGAATCCTTGAACACCCCCTTTTCTTTGGAGAGCCATGAAAAGCCATGAGAACGTTCCATTTCTGGGATTTTATCCACCCAAATCAAGCTGTCAATATCTGAAAGAGGAATGGTTTTGTAATAAATTCCTGATAGGATTCTCACCTCTCCGTCCTTGACCTTGTACCAGTTCTGATAGTGCACCACAAAGGCCAAAAGACAAACAAAAACGGTCAATACAATCACGAGGTTCCAAAACCAGTGTCTTTTCTTATTCTTCATTTTCAGATGCATTCCCGTAACGGTCAAACCAGGCCAAAGTATGCGCTATTTTCGTAATCAGGTTGCTGGGTTTGCTGGCAATGCCATGACTTGCCCCAGGAATTTCAACCAATACCGTTTCAATTTTACGCAACTTCAACGCATGGTACAGCTGCTTTGCTTCGCTGGGCGGGGTTCGCAAATCGTTCATCCCCACCATGACCATCGTTGGTGTTTCTATATTACCAACGAGGGAAATTGGTGAAAATTTCCAATATCCTTCAAAATTCTCCCAAGGTTGTCCGGGATAACGATGGTTGGCATAATAGAAGTAATTGTCAGCCACAAGCGTTTTGCTAATCCAGTTCATTACGGGTTTGGCTACCACAGCAGCCTCAAATCGATTGTTTTTTCCAATCATCCAGGCCGACATGATGCCACCTGCACTACCTCCTGTTACAAAGAGTTGGTCTTCGTGCGCGATGCCCATTTTGATGCAGTGGTCTACCCCATCCATAACATCATTATAATCCTCACCTGGGTAATTATTATAGAGCAAGTTGGCAAATTCTTCGCCATAGCTGGTACTTCCTCTTGGGTTGGGATAAAACACTACAAAACCTGCCGCCGCATAGAGTTGCATTTCTATGGAAAAACGATCGCCATAGTTCAAAATAGGTCCACCATGATTCTCAACCATAAAGGGATATTTTTTCTTCGCATAATAGTTTGGGGGATACACTACCCAACCTTGAATTTCCCTTCCATCCACAGAAGATTTATACCACACTTCCTCAACTTTCCCCAAGGTTCGATAGTCGAGCAAAGAACCGCTCAAATCGGTGATTTTTATAATAGAGCCCTTTTTCGCATCAAAAATGGCAAGTTCCGCTGGGTGCTCAGGAGTGGATTGCGTAAAGGCCATCGTTCCATTCTTTGCTACAGAGTATGAGCCGCTGGCATAAGGTCTTCCCAAGGTGGTACCTCCCACGTCATTCACTTTTTCAGTCACTTTTCCCGAAAGGGTAATATGGCCAATCTTTCCATTTCCCTCGTCATCGTAATAGATGTATAAACCTCCGCTTTTGGCATCCCATTGTATTTTGGAGAGCGTTCGGTCCAGCTTGGTTGAAATCTCTCGCTTACTAGAGCCGTCAATATTCATCAGTTGTAATTTCCGCCCTTGATGCGCCTGCACCTTATCTTCAAAACCAAGGTAGGCGATGTATTTTCCGTCAGGAGAAACCAAAGGATTCGCATCGGGCCCGTTTCTGTCGGTCAAGGCTTCAATAGCCCCGGTCTTGGTTGAAACAGAGTACACTTCGCTGTTTCTAAAATCATATTCCCAGTTGTCACTTCGATTGGCGGAGAAATAGATATGCTTTCCGTCTTTTCCCCATGAAAGCGTCCCGCGATGATGGTAATCGCCAGACGTGATTTGCCTGGCCGCTCCACCATTGGAAGGCATCACGAAAATATGGTTAAAACCAGGTTTGATGTATCCCCTTCCGTCTGCTTCGTGATATACTCTATTCGTAATTCTTGGGGCATCGGCCCATTTCGCCCCTTTTGGTTTTTTTGGAGTTTTGGCGATTACCGGAGGGGCCTTCGGCACATTCATAGAAAAGGCCAACTGCGTGCCGTCAGGAGACCAGGTCATTGAACTGGGAGAGTAGGGCAACTGTGTTAATTTGGCCAATTTCCCGGATTGTACCCAATACATAAAAATCTCAGCACCTTCGTCAGTACTACTTGAAAACGCAATACGGTCGCCTTGCGGAGACCATCTCGCACTGCGTTCGCTAACTTCTCTAGTGGTTAATTTTTGATGATTGCTTCCATCCTTCCTTAATAGCCAAAGATTTCCGGCAGTACGGTCTTTCATTATATCAAAACCCATTCGGCGATACACAATCCACTCCCCATCAGGAGATATCTGAGGGTCGGTCGCGTATTGCAAGTCAAAAATATCGAGATACGAAAAGTTGGGGTGTTGTGCTGATATCTGAAAGGAGAATGCCAATGCGAAACAGCAAAAAAGGGTGCGAAGCATGAGTTGAACTTTAATTTTTTTAAAGGTAGCCCTTCGTACAGATTCTTCAAAACCGATGACTTTTTCCAATATGCGTTATCTTTAAAATATACCAAACCAAAATGTATGTCTGCCAAGAAAAAATTCAATGCTGACCGTGTATAGGTTGTTCACGTTATGTCAGGCTGTTTTCTCTAATCTTTTTCGCTTCTTAGATTCTTTATGCTATCCTTCTTTCGCAATATTCGCCAAAACCTAATCGAGGAAAAACACTTCACGAAATATGTATTGTATGCCCTCGGCGAAATCTTATTGGTGGTCATCGGTATTTTAATTGCACTTCAAATCGACAACTACGCGGAAGTGCAAAAAGAGCGGGAAAAGGAATTGATCTTGCTATCCAACTTATACAAAGAAGTAGATTTGGACATCCAACAAATCGAAAATAACACACGTTTTTCACAGGAAAGACTTCAACGCTTGGACAGTCTAATCGGTACCCTAAAGCAACCAGATAGTATTGATAAGAAAGATTTTGTACGTAGCTCATTTTTCCCGAGGAAATTGCCTCATCGAAAATCCCACTATTGCTTTTAAAATATTGGTCCACAACAAACTCGAAGGATTTACGTACAAAATCTTTCTTATCAATACTATCTG
>JBCBCH010000035.1:0-12183 GCA_038530835.1 Bacteroidota bacterium
ATAGGCTATTCTTATTATAAGCAGGGGGATTACGAACAGGCCATTGGGCAATTCAATAAAATTATCGGGGGTACCAATAGTGTTTCCCAAAATGCATCTTTTTTGATGTCGGCACTAAAATCCATTTCAGAAGCATTTTTGAATGCATTTAACGCTTCGGTCTTTTGGTCCAGCTTCAAATAGCACTCGGCCAAATGATAGTATGCATTTTGGGAAACACTATTGGTACCCCCGATAATTTTATTGAATTGCCCAATGGCCTGTTCGTAATCCCCCTGCTTATAATAAGAATAGCCTATCAAGTAATAATCCGTGTTGCTATAGCGACCTCGTTTCCCTCGATACTTTTTTAAATAAGGAATCGCTTCTTCATACTTCCCGAGGTTAAAATAGCTTTCGCCTATTATCTTGTTCAACTCTGAAATCTCCTTTCGGTCCGATTTGGGCAATTGTTTTTTGGCCATGGCAATCGCCTCATCGAAATTCCCCAATTTGAAATTCAAATCTGCTTGATAGTATGAGAGTTTTTCGTTGAGTAGTTCCGGGTCTGTGATTTGGTCAAAACGAGCACTTGCCCCTTCATAGTCATCTTGCTCGTAAGCGATATAACCCAAATAATATTTAGCTTGTGAGCCATATTTTTCGGATGTACTCACCTTGCTCAAATACCGCTCCGCTTCCTTAGGCCTTCGTGAAGCGTAAAGGGCATAGCCATTATTGAAATTGAAACGTTCTTTGTCCTTTCGGGACATGGTGGAAGCATCCACTTTTTTATACCATTTTAAGGCGTAAGGGTATTTTCCGGTTTCAAAATAATAGTCAGCTACATCCAAAAAGGCAGAATTTCTTTTGGTTGAGGTGGGATACCGCTCCACAAAATCCTCCATTTTTTTGTCTGCGCCCCGTTGGTTCAAACGAATCGCTGCATTGGCGGAATAATACACGCTGTTGGCCTCAACTTCATCATTGGGTGCCGAAACCTTTATTTTATCAAAAAGTGCTTGTGCGGCTTGGTACTGTTGGCTGTTGTACAGCGCCAAGGCTTCTTGATAGGTTTTGTTTTCGTGGTAAAAAACTTTGGTTTGTTGTGCGGAAAGCATTCCGCCATACCCCATAAAAATGAGGCATAAAAGAGAAGGTATCCGATACATAGTGTTCTTGAATGTTTCTCGATTGATTGATATCATAACGTCAAAATCCAAGCCAAAGTATGTTTTGAACCTATCCTAAAGGGGAATCCATTCATATCACGCCCATTTTTACGAACTTAGTGCTCTAATCGTAAAGCAAACACATGCCCGAAACCATAGTTGAATTACGCGATGTAGCTGTATTCCAAAAGGAGAACATGATTTTCAGTGATATCAGTCTCGATGTCAAAAAAGGAGAGTTTGTCTACGTAATCGGGAAAACAGGTAGCGGCAAGAGTAGTTTTATGAAAACGCTTTATGCAGATTTGCCCTTACGAAAGGGAAAAGGTTCTGTGGTAGACTTTGATTTGGAAAAACTTGAGGAAAAGGACATTCCCTACCTAAGGCGAAAACTGGGCATTGTTTTTCAAGATTTTAAACTTTTACCAGACCGAAACATCAACAACAATCTCCGCTTTGTACTCAGCGCTACGGGTTGGACCGATACCGATAAAATGAACGACAAAATCGAAGAGGTTTTGGAAAAGGTCGGTATGAAAACCAAAGGCTTCAAATACCCCCATGAGCTTTCGGGTGGGGAACAGCAACGTATTGCCATCGCCAGGGCTTTGTTGAATAACCCCGAGCTGATTCTAGCCGATGAGCCTACCGGAAACCTTGACCCCCAAACCAGTGTTGAGGTCATGAAAGTGTTACAGGAAATCAACGAAAGCGGACGTACAATTATCATGGCCACCCACGATTACGCCCTAATTCTAAAGTACCCTCATAAAACCCTCAAGTGTGAGGGAAGCAAAATTTTTGAGGTGATTCAAAAAGCCGTCTGACATGGTCATAAAACATCAGGATTGCAAACCTGACCGAAAAGCCAACCCACTAATTGGCATTCTTCTTTTTCTGATTTCAATTGTGTTATTCGTTGTTACAGGACCTTTAGGATTACTTTATGGTTTTGTACAACAATTGTTCAAAAAAGGATTGAGGGGAATCGGTGAATTTGCCTTGGAACTGGCTATTTCCATAGACCAATTGGGAAACGTTTTGATGCAACACCTGTTCAACTCCCTTTGGATTAAGAAAAACGGATACAAATTTGGCAATCGTGATGAAACCATTTCCAGTGCATTGGGCAAAAACAAGCAATTGGGAACATTGACTAGGTTTGGAAAATTCATCGACGCCATCTTGGATTTTATTGACCCAAACCACTCTTTAAATTCCATTGACTATCATGTGGAACCTGCGGAAGATTAGTGCTTTCCGAGTTCAAAAAAATCCCTTTATCGGCTTTTCCCTTCAACTTTTAAAGATTTTTGTTTCTTTGCCTGCGTGAACAAAAAACCAATTCATGGAAATATTGGGCATTGATATCGGCGGAACTGGTATTAAGGGAGCTTTAGTAAATGTAGAAACAGGTGAAATGGTCACGGACCGACACCGCATTCCAACGCCCGCCTCTCGAAAACCAGATGAAATGGCCGAAGTGGTCCGACAAATCGTTGAGCACTTTAATTACAAAGGTCCCGTAGGTTGCGGTTTTCCTAGTATTGTTAAGGAGGGCGTTTGCAAGTCTTCGGGAAATCTTCATAAAAGTTGGGTTGGCGTAAATATCGATGAGTTGTTCACTAAGGTTGTGGGTCAACCCTTTACCGTAGTCAATGACGCGGATGCCGCAGGCTATGCTAGCATGAACTATGGTGTGGGTAAAGGGCAACAAGGATTGGTCATTATGGTGACCATTGGTACGGGACTCGGAAGCGGCGTTTTTCACAATGGCGTTCTCCTTCCGAACTTTGAATTGGGTCAAATTCCTTATAAAAAGTACAAGAAAATTGAAGAATGGGCTGCCGCTTCGGCAAAGGAACGCGAGAAGCTTTCTTTTGAAAAATGGGGCAAACGCTTCAACAAATTCCTGAAATTGGTTGAAGTAATTACGGCACCTGATTTGATTATCGTAGGAGGCGGCACCAGCAAAAAATGGCATGAATTTCATGAGTACATCAATGTGGACACCAAGGTGGTCAAAGCCGAATTGATGAATAGTGCTGGAATCATCGGTGCCGCGGTCTCCTGCTTGCGCGAGCAGCACCATGGGCACGTGGTTTAGGATTTACCATTTCTTTTTACCATATCTAAGCCTAATTAATAAATTGGCGAAAGCTTTTACGTCCTTTGGCATTCATAGGAATAATCTTAGAACACGTTCTTAAAATTTGTCATTCCTGCGACCGCGTGTCGCCTGACCTTTAGCGATGGCACAAGGCAGGAATCCAACCTCGACAATCTCATTGTTTGAAATTGTCATTATGCCTTCAAGTTATTTTGTTTATATCCTTACCAATCAAAAAAATGGGACACTTTACATTGGAGTGACCAACAACTTGAAACGCAGAATCTATGAGCACAAACATCAGATTCATAAAGGGTTTAGTGCTCGTTATGATTTGAGCAGGCTGGTTTACTTTGAGATGCACCACCATATAAATGACGCTATTTTGCGTGAAAAACGAATAAAAAAGTGGAAAAGGGTATGGAAAGTGCACCTTATTATTTCCATGAATCCTGATTGGATTGATTTGGCAAAGGATTGGTATGATTGATGTGGATTCCGCATCAGGTGCGGAATGACAAAAGGCACGCAATACAGAATTACTACAAAAGCAGGTGAATTTGAATCCCATATGTCATTCCTGCGCAGGCAGGAATCCAGCCTAAAATTGAACAATGGGCATTCTTCAAGAACAATTATAAAATATGGAATGGATTCCGCATCTCACTTCAACTTCGCTCAGCAACCGTGCGGAATGACAAAAAGCACCCAATTCATAGTTACCGCAAAAACAGGTGAGTTTGAATCCCATATGTTATTCCTAGGCAGTTGGGAATCCAGCCTATAACAGAATGAACCTAGGTAATCTTATTTCGCTTTCTATCCACTTCTTTTAAGAAGATTTTACGCAAACGCAAATGGTTCGGTGTAACCTCTACGTATTCATCTTTTTGAATGTATTCCAATGCTTCTTCCAAAGAGAATTTAATAGCAGGAACTATGCGTACTTTTTCATCGGAACCGGCAGCGCGAACATTTGAAAGCTTTTTGGTCTTGGTCACATTCACCGTCATGTCATCATTCCGAGAATTCTCTCCAATAACTTGGCCTTCGTAAATCTCCTCTCCCGGGTCAATGAAAAACTTGCCTCTTTCTTGAAGCTTATCAATGGAATACGGGATGGCAGTCCCATTTTCCATGGATACTAGAGAGCCATTGATGCGTTGGGCGATATCCCCTTTTAAAGATTGGTACTCTTTGAAACGATGTGCCATGATAGCTTCCCCTGCAGTAGCAGTCAACAATTGATTCCGTAAACCAATAATACCACGCGAAGGAATCATAAACTCGCACAACATGCGAGAACCTTTAGCTTCCATACTGGTCATTTCTCCTTTTCGAATGGATACCATCTCTACAGCCTTTCCGGAAACTTCCTCCGGCAAATCAATAGTCAAATGTTCAATTGGCTCGCATTTAACCCCATCAATTTCTTTGATGATTACCTGAGGCTGCCCTATTTGAAGTTCATACCCTTCTCGTCGCATGGTTTCTATCAAAACAGAAAGGTGGAGAACCCCACGACCAAAAACCATAAACTTTTCGGCACTATTAGTTTCCTCTACACGCAGGGCCAAGTTTTTTTCCAACTCTTTTTCCAAGCGCTCTTTGATGTGTCTTGAAGTAACAAACTTGCCATCCTTTCCAAAAAACGGACTATCGTTTATCGTAAATAGCATGCTCATGGTAGGTTCGTCTATGGCTATGGTTTTTAACCCTTCAGGATTTTCCAAATCTGCGACGGTATCGCCAATATCAAAACCATCCATTCCAACCAATGCGCAAATGTCTCCCGTTTGGACTTCTTGCACTTTCTTTCTTCCCAAACCATCAAAGACAAATACTTCCTTGATTTTGGATTTCATCAGGCTCCCATCCCTTTTGACCAAGGTAATTTGTTGACCTTCTTTTAGATTTCCTCTTTGCAAGCGACCAATGGCAATACGACCGGTAAAACTCGAGAAATCCAACGAAGTAATGAGCATTTGGGTAGAACCCTCATCAGGTTTAAACTCTGGAACATGCTCAAGCACCATATCCAACAATGGAGAAATATCTTCTGTAGGTTTTTGCCAATCCTCACTCATCCAGCCTTGTTTTGCCGAACCATATACGGTGGGGAAATCCAATTGCCATTCCTCAGCACCTAACTCGAACATTAGGTCAAAAACTTTTTCATGGACTTCTTCAGGGGTACAGTTCTCCTTGTCCACTTTATTGATGACCACACAGGGTTTCAATCCAAGGTCGATGGCCTTTTGCAAAACAAATCGCGTCTGTGGCATAGGGCCTTCAAAAGCATCTACCAAAAGTAAAACCCCATCCGCCATATTCAACACCCGTTCCACTTCCCCTCCAAAATCGGCGTGCCCAGGAGTATCGATAATGTTGATTTTGGTGTCTTTATAGGTAACCGAAACGTTTTTGGAGACGATGGTAATACCCCGTTCCCGTTCCAGGTCATTGTTGTCCAAAATGAGCTCCCCCTTGTTTTCATTGTCGCGAAACAACCGACAGTGGTACATGATTTTATCCACCAAAGTGGTCTTCCCGTGGTCGACGTGAGCGATGATTGCGATGTTCTTAATTTTGGCCATACCCTCAGTTTAAGGCCGCAAAGGTACTGCTAATTTTAAAGGAAGAGCTGTGTGTTTTACTTTTTTGGAAACTTTTAGCTGCTAATTCGGTCAGACTCATCTTGAAGTCCAGTTTTGCGCTTCCGGGCCTTCTTGATTTCACTGCGTCCAAAATCATAAGTCAAACTGAACGCAACTCTTCGGGAATCGCTACCTCCGTTCCCATCGATGAACAAATCTCCAAATTGTGTGACACCTGCCCAAGGTGAGGTGAACAAGATGTCATTCATAGCCAGTCTTGCGGTAAAACGATTGTCAAAGAACCTTTTTTGTACTGCTGCGTTCAAGGAACCAAGCGAACGGGTTTGGTAGGTTCCGCCCCAAACAGACGGGGAATTATACCATCCCGATACTTCGGCTCGCCATTCGTTTCCAAGATTGAAGGTATTCTGCCCATAGAAACTTAAGGTCTCTTGCCGGAGGGGTAAAAACTGAGGACTTGTCGCTTCGTAATCGCTGATATAAGCATTGACACTGACGTAAACATCCCACCAACTCAACAGCTTTTTCGGATAGGATATTCCTAGATTGTAGACGGTTTGGTTGGCTACGTTCCGTGTGGTCAATGAACTGATATTTTCCCCTTCGGCTTCAGTAACCTGAGCAAAAAAGTCAGTGACATAGGTATAACTCAACGAAGTGGTCAATCTATAGTTGTAGGTGTGGGCCAACTTTACATTATTTGTGTATTGCGGTTGTAAAAAAGGATTCCCCTGGCTAAAAGATAGCTCATTCAACTGGTACTGAAACGGGTTCAAGGATTGGTAATTGGGCCGCTGAATCCTTCGGCTATAGGTAAGGGCAAACTGATTTTTCTGGTTCAACTGATACGTCAGTCCACCGGAAGGGAACCAATCCGTGTAGTTTCTTTCTACCCTTTCATTTTCGGTTACTTGTGTGCTTTCGAGGTTTCCATCCGAGATGGTGTTCTCCATACGCAGGCCAAACTGCAAGTTCCATTTGCCCCATCTTCGGTTGTAATTGAAATAAGCTGCATTGATGTTCTCAGAGTACGTAAAAATATTGCTTTGATTGGTATCCAATATGTTTTCCCCATTGATTTGATTGAATTGATTGAAGGTGTTGTCGGTCTCAATCCATGAAAACTTGAAGCCAAGACCCAACTTTCCTTTTAAAAAGTTTTGTTCGTAGTCACTTTTCACGGTAACGATATCAATGTTGATGGGTGTTTCTTGTAAAGTAATCCGCTGGCTAAGAACAATACTTTCCGTTCCATCGAAATAGGTGTTGGGCAAAAAAGCATTCCGGTCGCTATTGTAGCGTCCATAATCCAAATCCACGTTAATGCTATAGCCCAAAGTATCTGCATAACGATAATTCAAATTCGCGTTGATGTTATATGAAGTATTGTCGGTTTGGTTCAACGCTACCAAAATGCTGTCGTTTTCAACATTGCCAACTGGACGAATAGGGGTGCGATTATTATTGGTATTGAATCCGTTATTGAAGTTCCCATTGAAAATTCCACCAATGGTATGTTTGGAATTCACATAATAATCATAGCCCAATTTCAAGTTATTGCTGTTTCGGTCGTACACGCTATTCGTCTCCGCATCAAACTGTGTATCGGATTGCGTACGGAATAAATTGATGAATCCTGTGGTTTTGCCAAAACGATTGCTGTAAGTGCCATACAAGTTTCCTTTTTCACCTCGGTTGTTAAAATTCAAGCTGCTATTGTAGCGTGCAAAATCCCCTGTGGTTATTCCTGTAGTATACGTTCCGTTGGTTCCCAAACTTTTATCCTTTTTCAACTTAATGTTGATGATACCCGCATTTCCGGCGGCATCGTATTTGGAAGAGGGTTGTGTGATGATTTCCACAGCCTCAATATCGGTGGCTTGAAGGCTTTCCAAAAAGTTCAAAAGGTCTTCTCCTTGAAGGACGGACAACTTTCCGTCGATAAAAAACTGTACCCCGGTTTTTCCTTCCAAGATAATCCCTCCATTATTATCCACAACTACGCCTGGGGCTTTGCGCAACAATTCAAAAGCACTTGTCCCCGTAGCATTTATGGTATTTTGCACGTTGAAGACTGTTTTATCTGCCATCACCTGAACCATAGGTTTTTCGGCGACCACGGTGACCTCTTCCAAGCTTTGGTTACTTCAGTCAACACTAAAGTGCCCAGGTCCAAATCTCCGCTTTCATAGTTGATTTTGCGTCGCAAATCGGCGTATCCTAAAACATTCACTTTAAAAAGATATTCGCTGGGGGCGATGTCCTTTAAAATAAAGATGCCATCTTCATCACTGATAGTAGCCTTTACCAAACTCGAATCCAGAGGTGAACTCAAAGTAACGGCAGCGTAGGGTACGGAAGCATCTATAGCATTGGTAAGTTTTCCTTTAATGTTTTGTGCACTGACAACAAGCGTAAAAAAGGCACAGAGTACAAAAAGTACGTATTTCATGACGGGTCATTTTAATTGATTACCCAAAAATTCGAATAAGGTTACATAAAAAAAACCATAACCTGACCAATGGGCCTATAGCCCGATGAGTTGACCAGGTCCATCCATCGGGCTATGGGTCACTTCGTCGACCTTACTTTTTTAGGTTTTTATGAATTAAGTACCTTTCACAAAAGGTTGAATATCATGAACAAAAAACTGATTTGGGGCATTACTGGAAAACAACTTTTGGCTGTTTTGGGGCTTTATCTTTTTGCCTCATGGGTGTATCATCTTGCCGTTTGGTTGAGTGTTCCCGTTTCCCGCAGAGACCAAATTGATTTTGCTAGTCTTACCGCCTACATTGATGGCGCCGGTTTGCAATACATGGTCTTTTTTCTGTTCACCATTCCTATTTGGTGGTTACTATTTTGGAGGCTAAAAAACCAATCTTTTTGGTTTCGTATTTCACTGCACCTTGTTCTATTGCCACTCTTTGTTTTCGGGTCGAAATATGTCTACTATTTTCTTTGTGAATCTATTGGCTGGATACATTTGAAAGGTGCCGCGGAGGTCTGGGATATTTATATTCCAGCACTTTTTTATCAAATTCAATTTGCCATTTACCATGTCTACGAATATCATGTTGAAAACCAAAAGAAGCTCAAACTTGAAGGTGAGCTGAAGCAAGCTGCGCTTAAAAGCGAATTGGCGGCCATCAAAGCACAATTGAACCCTCACTTTTTGTACAATGTATTCAATACCATCAACGCTACCATTCCACCTCATCTCGAAAGCACAAGACATTTGGTTGCAACGCTTTCAGACCTCTTTCGATACCAATTGAAGGCCACAAAAGAAGAGCTGGTCACTTTACGTGAGGAGTTGGAATTTGTCGGGAAATACCTTGAATTGGAAAAAGCTCGTTTTGAAGAGCGGCTCAAGATCTACATTAATGTTCCACCCGAAATCCTTGATGAAAAGGTACCTCCCATGCTTTTGCAACCCTTGGTAGAAAATTCGGTAAAACATGGTATATCCAACCGTATCGAGGGGGGTGAAATTTCCATTGACATTTTAAAAGAGGGTTCAAAACTGAAGTTTGAAATCGCCGATACGGGAGTAGGTATTGAAGACAAAGAATCCATTTTTGAAAAGGGTGTGGGGTTGACCAATACGCGTTTGCGCCTACAAAAAATGTACAAATCCCAACTTGAGGTGTTCGATAACCTTCCTCAGGGTATTAAGATTACGTTTGCCATATGAAAAAAGTGGTGATTGCAGATGACGAGAAAGCAGGAAGACAGCTCATCAAAGAATATCTATCGGATTATCCTGACTTGGTCTTAATAGGAGAAGCGAACAATGGAGTTGATGCCATCAAGGAAATCAATACATTCAAACCGGATTTGGTGTTTCTGGATATCCAGATGCCGGGCAAAACGGGATTTGAGGTATTGAATTATCTAGATGAAATTCCACATATTATTTTTTCCACTGCTTATGATGAATATGCGCTCCAAGCCTTTGAAGTGCATGCCGTAGACTATTTGTTGAAACCTTATACCAAAGCGCGATTCAAAACGGCTATCGAACGTTTATCCCAAGACCAAAATCAACTGCAAGCTTTGGTCCAGAATGTGGTATTGAACGATAGCACCTATCCATCGAGGGTTTTGGTGCAATTCAACAAAAAACTTATTTCCATCAAGGTTGAGGATATAGTTTGGGTGGAAGCCTACGGCGATTATTCCAAAGTACATACGGAAACAAATGCCTTTTTGAGCAATTTTGGCATCTCAGATTTGGAGAGCAAATTAAATCCAGCTGTTTTTGTTCGGGTGCATCGTTCTTCCATCATCAACCTGGACCAAGTAAAGGAATTGGACCGTTATGGCAAGAGTTACGATGTGACCATGTCCAACGGGGAGGTGGTTCGGGTGAGTCGCGGATACATGGATACCCTGAAAAAATTAATGCTGTAAGTTCGCTACCTTTGCCCAAAATTTCGGCATGAACCTAGCATCCATTCCCCAAATAAAGCATACCGACGGAGACAACTTTTTTTTGCTTGCTGGCCCTTGCGCCATTGAAGGGGAAGACATGGCTTTGCGTATTGCCGAATCGGTCGTCGACATTGCGGACAAACTCAAAATTCCTTACGTATTCAAAGGAAGTTTCAAAAAAGCCAATCGCAGTCGCATTGATTCTTTTACAGGAATTGGAGATGAAAAAGCCCTGAAAATCCTAAGAAAAGTTTCCGAAACGTTTGAAGTACCCACCATCACTGACATTCACGAAATCGAGGATGCTCAAAAAGCTGCCGAATATGTTGATGTTTTGCAGATTCCTGCCTTTTTGGTACGCCAAACCGATTTGGTTGTTGCAGCAGCGGAGACGCAAAAGGTGGTAAACTTGAAGAAAGGACAGTTCATGAGTCCTGAAAGCATGCAACATGCCGTGCGAAAAGTCAAAGATTCTGGTAATGAAAAAGCATGGATAACGGACCGAGGTACGATGTTCGGCTATCAAGATATGGTCGTGGATTTTAGAGGTATTCCTACCATGAAACAGTTTGCGCCTGTTGTATTGGACGTGACCCACTCCTTACAACAACCCAATCAGTCTTCAGGAGTAACCGGAGGGCGACCCGCATTGATTGGCACTATGGCCCGCGCCGGAATTGCGGCCGGTGTGGACGGCCTTTTTATGGAAACCCATTTCGACCCAAAAAATGCCAAAAGTGATGGTGCCAATATGCTGGATTTAAGTTTATTGGAAAAGTTACTAGCTGATTTAGTCTCGTTAAGAGAAGTTGTAATAAAACTTTAGTTTCTTTTAAAGAAACCTTTTTCCTTGAGCTGGTTCGCTTCGGAAAGTACTGCTATCAAAACGGCTTCGTCAATAGATTCCAAAGTGGTATATCGCAACGATTTTACCACTTTTCTTTTTTCTGACACCATTAGTTCGATATGTTTGGTCAAATGGGCTGAGTTCCAAAACGCCACATCCACATAATCCTGTTTGGGTGGTGCATTCAGATAGCACAACGGATGCTTGCCATTGTAAAAACACGGAATACCCCATTTGCATTTCATATCTGCCTCGGGAACAACACTTTCAATCACAGCCTTAAGGTGCATCAAGATGCTTCTTTTGGGTTCGGGTTGATTCAAAATGTAGGTTTCGGCGGGGTTCATTTTAATAAAGATAGTTTTTTTAGAAAGGAACGTTAAAACCAATGAAGATTGATTCAATCATATGATATGCTGGTAAAAAGCTGTACCTGTACAAAAAAGGTAATAGAAAATGCTATCTAGGAAGCCGCCGAAAAAATAGAAGTGCCTAACCCGTTGATTTCGATTTCGAAATCATCTCTAATCTGGTCGATATAGTCTTTAGGGGTTTTCTCAGAAATGGAGACATTCTTGTTTTCCAAATCCACATCAAAGTAAAAACAACTAAAGTTGCCGCAACACTCTTCGTCCAAACGGGACATTAAAAATTTGGTGATTCTGGGTCGTAATCGATATTCTAAATCGATACAAGCTCTTTTAACCGCTGCATCCGTTTCACCGGATATGACCCAATTGAATTTCACTATTTGTTTAGTAAAGGAAGCGGAAGATAACAAAAAAATTAGAATATTTTAACGTTATGGAAAGGACCTCCGATGAAGTGCTTTTTTATCCGATTTCCACGTAGTCTTTTAGATACAAATAGTGTTGGGTAAGCTTTCCATTTTGGGTCATTCGGGCGCGTTCCAATATCCCATCGGCATCGCCATTGTAAAATGCCGGAATAACATATTTTGAAAAGGCTTCTCCAAACCCGATACTCGCATCTCTGGGAAGTTCGCACGGGAGATTATCC
>JBCBCH010000036.1:0-12168 GCA_038530835.1 Bacteroidota bacterium
ATTTTACAATAAATCGGATGAAACAAATGCTTTTTACGATTGAAGGGCGTCTATTGCTTCTCGGATTTTACCTTCAAGTTCTTCTGAAAGTTCCGGATTATCAAGTAATAGCGCTTTGACAGCGTCCCGTCCTTGTCCCAATTTGGTGTCGCCATAACTAAACCAAGAACCGCTCTTTTTGACAATCTCGTAAGCTACACCCAAATCCAAGATTTCCCCAATTTTGGAGATACCTTCGCCATACATAATGTCGAATTCAGCAGTCTTAAACGGAGGAGCCACTTTGTTTTTCACCACCTTTACCCGGGTCTTGTTCCCTTGAACGGTACCATCCGTATCTTTTATCTGGGTAGATCGACGGATATCCAAACGAACCGAAGCGTAAAATTTGAGCGCATTACCTCCTGTAGTAGTTTCTGGATTTCCGAACATGACTCCGATTTTCTCACGAAGTTGGTTGATGAAAATTACCGTACAATTGGTCTTGCTTATGGTAGAAGTCAACTTTCGCAAAGCTTGTGACATCAGTCTCGCATGCAATCCCATTTTGGAATCACCCATTTCACCTTCAATTTCACTTTTTGGTGTCAAGGCAGCCACGGAATCGACAATTACAATATCAATGGCACCGGACCTAATGAGATTATCTGCGATTTCGAGCGCTTGTTCCCCATGATCGGGTTGCGAAATGATCAAATTGTCGATATCAACACCCAATTTTTGGGCATAAAAACGGTCAAAAGCATGTTCTGCATCAATAAAAGCTGCAATCCCGCCATTTTTTTGGGCCTCAGCAATGGCATGAAGAGTAAGTGTAGTTTTCCCCGAAGATTCAGGTCCGTAGATTTCAATAACCCTTCCTCTAGGATAACCTCCAACACCCAAGGCGATATCCAGACCCAAAGAACCAGAAGAAATTACCTCAACATCTACAATGACGGAATCCCCCATCTTCATCACGGCACCTTTGCCATAGGTTTTGTCCAATTTGTCCAAGGTCAGCTTAAGCGCCTTCAGTTTTGCTTCTTTTTCGTTGCTCATGAAATATCGATTATGACGCGCTAAAATACCATATTCTTTTCGCATGCCACAATCTCGACGCAACCTTTTTATAAACCTTGTATCTCATAATTGATAACCGAAGTAACTCAACTGAAATAACGGTTTGCACGATATTTTCACCTCGATGGGAAATGGTGCTATGAAAAGAAAATCCAAGAGGCTCCCCACAAACGGGAGTCTTTTTTATTACTACCTTTGCCCACATTCATAATTCGTTAACCTTAATGATTGGTATAGCATGCAACTGTACAATACATTAAGCGCTAGGGAACGGGAAAAGCTCATAGAGGAAGCCGGAGAGGACCGCCTCACCATTTCGTTCTACCAATACGCGCACATCGGAAATCCTCTAATTTTCAGAAACCATCTTTTTATTCGTTGGAACGAGATTGATGTCTTGGGACGTATTTATGTGGCCAAAGAGGGCATTAACGCGCAATTATCCGTACCAGCGAAAAATTTTGAAGCATTCAAAACACATCTCGACTCCATTACTTTTTTAAAAGATGTACGCCTAAACATTGCCATTGAGCAAGACAACAAATCTTTTCTGAAACTAAAGGTTAAGGTTAGAGATAAAATAGTTGCGGATGGATTGAATGACGAAACTTTCGATGTTACCAACAAAGGCGTTCATGTGGGGGCAGAACAATTCAATACCCTGATTGAAGACCCAGACACCGTCTTGGTCGATATGCGAAACCATTACGAAAGTGAGATTGGACATTTTAAAAATGCCATTACACCAGATGTAGATACTTTTCGGGATTCACTGGATATCATTGAACGCGATTTAGCCGAACATAAAGAAGATAAGAAGCTGGTGATGTATTGTACGGGTGGGATTCGCTGTGAGAAAGCGAGCGCTTACTATAAGCATAAAGGGTTCAAAAATGTCTATCAACTTGAAGGGGGCATTATTGAATACACCCGTCAAGTAAAAGACCAACAACTTGAAAACAAGTTTTTGGGGAAGAATTTCGTATTCGACCACAGGAGGAGTGAGCGGATTTCGGAGGACGTTATCGCCCACTGCCATCAATGTGGCGCTCCTTGTGATACCCACGTAAACTGCGCCAATGAGGCCTGTCACCTGCTATTCATCCAATGCGAAAAGTGCGCTGAAAAAATGAATAATTGTTGTTCCAATGAATGCAAAGAAGTAATTGCTTTGCCTTATGAAGAGCAAAAAAAGCTACGAAAGGGCAAAAAGGCGAGCAACAAAATCTTTAAAAAAGGACGTTCACCAGTGCTCAAGTTCAAAAATTAGGATTTCGGAGCCCTTCCAATTTATCTTATATTTACATTCATAAGTTGAACCCTTTTCGAGAAGTATTGTAGCCTTTTCGAATCAATATAAGATGTATGGGATGTAGCAGTTGTTCAACCGGGAAGGATGGACAACCGCGTGGTTGCAAGAACAATGGTACTTGCGGCTCTGATGGTTGTAACAAGCTTACAGTTTTTGATTGGCTTTCGAATATGGCCCTGCCCAATGGGCAAAAACCCTTCGATTTCGTCGAAGTGCGTTTCAAAAACAGCAGAAAAGAATTTTTTAAAAATACCGAAGGTTTATCCTTGGCTATTGGCGATGTTGTCGCCACGCAAGCCAAATCGGGCCATGATGTAGGGATGGTAACCCTTACTGGAGAGCTGGTTCGGGTCCAAATGTCAAAGAAGAAAGTTGACCCTAACGATAAAACCTTGCCAAAAATTTATCGAAAAGCTTCGCAGCGCGATATCGATGTTTGGCAAAAGTGTCGTGATAAAGAAGAAGAAATCAAGAAAAGGTCTCGCGAGATTGCTATTTCCCTCAATTTGCAAATGAAATTAAGCGATGTGGAATTCCAAGGCGATGGCTCAAAAGCAACCTTTTACTATACCGCGGAAGAGCGCGTTGATTTTAGGCAGCTCATCAAAGATATGGCCCGGGCTTTTGGGATTCGTATCGAAATGCGCCAAATTGGATATCGCCAAGAAGCACAACGTTTGGGGGGCATAGGTTCCTGCGGCAGGGAATTGTGCTGTTCCACTTGGTTGACGGATTTCAGGTCGGTAAGTACTGCTTCAGCACGATACCAGCAATTGGCCTTGAATCCTCAGAAGTTGGCTGGCCAATGCGGAAAACTTAAATGCTGCCTGAACTACGAACTGGACACCTATTTGGAAGCCTTAAAAGATTTCCCTTCGCAAGACAGCAAGCTCATGACCAAAAAAGGCCTTGCGTTTTGCCAAAAGGCGGATATTTTTAAAGAAACCTTGTGGTTTTCATACAAAGACGACCCGGCTACTTGGCATGCATTGGGTAAAGAACAGGTCACGGAAATTCTTGAACTAAATAAAAAGAACGAAAAGGCCAGTAGCCTTGAAGATTATGCTCAGGACAACGTAAGCGAAGAAAAATTGGTTTTCGAAAATGTGGTAGGCCAAGATAGTCTAACTCGTTTTGACCGTCCGAGAAAAAAGAATCGGAAAAATAAAAAAAGAAGAAAAGGCAAACCCAAAGCTTCATCCAATGCTTAGGAAAATTTACCTGTTACTCTTCGGAGCACTTACCGTTTTTGCCTGCAACGACGCTCTGGAATTTTCAAATTACCAAGACATTAAAAATGGAACTTGGATTAAAGACCGCCCTGTAGTTTTTGAGTTGCCAACTCTGGACTCGTTGCAACAATACCATGTTTTTATACAATTACGGCACGATAACCGTTATTCCTTTAGCAACCTCTTTTTGATTGCTGAATTGGAGCACCCTGATGGGAAAACCATAAAGGACACTTTGCAGTATAAAATGGCAGATGTGAACGGTGCCTGGCTTGGAAAAGGTCTTGGTACTATCAAGGAAAACAAACTTTGGTACAAAGAGGCCATCGTTTTTGAAGAATCTGGCGTATATACTGTAACGATTTCCCATGCCATGCGAAAAAATGGTGAAGTGGAAGGGTTATCCAATCTTGAAGGGGTGACCGATGTTGGACTTCAAATTGAAAAAGCAGACCCATAATATGGCAAAAGCAAAACAGAAAAAAGCACAAGGTTTCGGTAAATACATTAAATGGTTTTGGGTACTTTTTGGGTCAGGACTACTTTTTGTTCTCTTGATTTTTTTACTGGCATCATGGGGTGTTTTTGGCGAAATGCCAACCTTTGAGCGTCTAGAGAATCCAGAAACCAACCTGGCTACGGAATTCCTTTCATCCGATGGGGAAACCTTGGGGAAACTCTATTTGAATGACAATAGGACATGGGTAGACTATGATGAATTGCCCGACAATCTGGTGCAGGCGTTAGTTGCTACTGAAGATGCTCGGTACTATGATCATTCCGGAATTGATGCCCGAGGAACCATTCGAGCAGTGGCTTTTTTGGGAACAAAAGGAGGTGCCAGTACCATTTCGCAACAGTTGTCCAAATTGCTCTTTACCAAGAAACCTTCCGGGGGATTGGGGAGAATCATTCAGAAAATAAAAGAATGGGTTATCGCTACCAGATTGGAGCGTAATTATACCAAGGAAGAAATCATTGCTATGTATATGAACATCTATGATTTCGGATATAATGCGGATGGGATTCGTTCGGCAGCAAGAATTTATTTCGGAAAAGAACCTTCAGAACTCAAGGTCGAAGAGTCTGCCGTTTTAGTTGGCATGCTTAAAAATTCCTCTTTATACAATCCAATTCGAAGAGAAGAACTAGTGTTCAATCGTAGAAATACGGTTTTGGGCCAAATGGCTAAATACGATTACATCACCGAAAAGCATAAGGATTCTTTACAAAAACTGGATATGGACATCAACTTCAATCCAGAATCCCACCGGGAAGGCTTGGCAACCTATTTCCGAATGTATCTCCAGAGGTATCTGAAAGGATGGGTGGAAGAAAATCCAAAACCCGATGGCGAGAAGTACAACATCTATTTAGATGGATTAAAAGTCTACACTACCATAGACTCTCGTATGCAGGCTAATGCAGAGAAGGCCGTTCAAGCCCATATGCAAAAACTACAAGCGGAGTTTTTCAACCAAAACACTTTGGAACGCAATCCTACAGCACCGTTTTTGGAGTTGGAGACCTTCGAGATAGACAACATCATGGAAAGGGCAATGAAAAATTCGGCCCGTTGGAAGTCCATGAAACGTCAGGGCGCATCTGAAAACGAAATTCGTTCTTCGTTCCGCAAAAAGGCTGAAATGACCGTCTTCGATTGGAACAGTGATTCTTTTGAAAAAGACACCATAATGACACCGATGGATTCCATTCGCTATTACAAAACATTTCTGCGTACGGCGATGATGTCCATGGAACCCCAAACAGGCCATGTAAAGGCTTGGGTCGGGGGCGTTGACTACAAACACTTTCAGTACGATAACGTGATTCAAGGTTCCAGACAAGCAGGGTCGACTTTTAAACCTTTTGTGTACGCTGCAGCCATAGATCAATTGCGGTATTCACCCTGTGATTCCCTTCCAGATAGTCAATACTGTATCGAACCCTTAAAGCATAACAATCCTGAGGCTTGGTGTCCTAAAAACTCTGATGGGAAGTATTCCGGTGAAGGCTTAACCTTAAAGAAGGCTCTGGCTAATTCCATTAACACAATAACCGCCCAATTGATTGACAAGGTAGGGCCAGGTTCTGTAGTGAACATCGTGAAAAACATGGGCTTGTCCCGCGAGATTTTGGAAGTGCCCGCGATTGCTTTAGGTACTCCAGAATTCAATGTGTACGAAATGGTTGGCGCCTATGGCACTTTCGCGAACCAAGGGGTGTATGTAAAACCCGTTATGGTTACCCGAATTGAAGACAAAAATGGAACGGTGTTGTACGAATATGTTCCTGAGACCAAAGATGTTTTGAGTAAAGATGTCGCTTATGCCATGGTGAATTTGATGGAAGGCGTTACCCAATTTGGCTCTGGTGGTCGACTCCGTCATTCTTGGGCAAAGAATCAAACGGTTTATAAAGAAGTCGTAACAGGATATCCCTATGAATTGACCAATCCGATTGCCGGAAAAACTGGAACTACCCAGAACCAAAGTGATGGCTGGTTTATGGGAATGGTTCCTAATTTGGTCACTGGAGTTTGGGTTGGCGGTGAGGACCGCTCCATTCACTTCCGAAGCTTGCGCTATGGTCAAGGAGCCTCTATGGCATTGCCGATTTGGGGAATGTATATGAAAATGAATTACGAAGACGAGTCGCTCGGTATCTCCAAGGCCGCGTTTGAAGAGCCAGAAGACCTTTCCATAAATGTCGATTGTACCAAGATTCGGGATGAGATAGAGAAAAAACTGGATACCGAAGACGATATTGACGATATAGGATTTTAAAAGAACATAGGTCAAAACATATTCAAAGCAAAATCAATGATTAGGAAAGTAGTTTCAAGTGCTGAAGAAGCCATACAAGGGGTGAGTAGTGGAATGACTTTCATGCTTGGAGGCTTTGGACTTTGTGGCATCCCGGAAAACGCGATTAGCGAGTTGGTGCGACTTGGCGTGAACGAAATTACATGCATCTCCAATAATGCGGGAGTAGACGACTTCGGACTAGGATTGCTTTTGCAAGAAAAGCAAATCAAGAAAATGATTTCTTCTTACGTGGGCGAAAACGATGAATTCGAGCGGCAGATGCTTTCCGGAGAGCTTGAAGTTGAATTGACCCCACAAGGAACGCTTGCTGAAAAATGTCGTGCGGCACAAGCAGGGTTCCCCGCTTTTTATACGCCTGCGGGCTATGGAACCGAGGTCGCAGAGGGAAAAGAGACACGAGAGTTCGGTGGAAAAATGTATGTGCTCGAGCCGGCCTATGAAGCGGACTTTGCTTTTGTGAAGGCTTGGAAAGGTGATGAAGCGGGTAATTTGATTTTTAAAGGAACCGCGAGGAACTTCAATCCCTGTATGTGTGGGGCGGCAAAAATAACGGTTGCTGAGGTCGAAGAGTTGGTACCAGCTGGAGAATTGGACCCCAACGCAATTCACATTCCTGGAATATTTGTACAACGCATATTCCAAGGAAAGAATTATGAAAAGAGAATTGAACAGCGCACGGTAAGAACGCGTTAAGCTTTGATAAATTAAGAGGGATATCCAAAAGTTAAGATATGTTGGACAAAAATGGTATCGCCAAGCGTATTGCAAAAGAAGTTCGCGACGGCTATTACGTCAACTTAGGGATTGGAATCCCTACCCTAGTGGCCAATTTTGTTCAGGAAGAGCTTAGTGTAGAATTTCAAAGTGAGAATGGAGTCCTCGGTATGGGCCCTTTTCCTTTTGAAGGGGAAGAAGATGCTGACATTATCAATGCAGGGAAGCAAACCATAACTACTTTGCCCGGTGCCTCTTTTTTTGATTCGGCACTTAGTTTTGGGATGATACGTGGTAGGCATGTCGATTTGACCATCCTAGGCGCAATGGAGGTTGCTGAAAATGGCGACATTGCTAATTGGAAAATTCCGGGAAAGATGGTGAAGGGGATGGGAGGCGCCATGGATTTGGTGGCTTCTGCAGAGAATATCATCGTAGCCATGATGCACACTAATAAGGCCGGAAAATCAAAACTATTAAAAAAATGTACCCTTCCTTTAACTGGAGTAGGCTGCGTAAAGAAGGTAGTTACCAACTTGGCCGTTTTGGAAATTGAAAATGGAAGCTTCAAATTACTTGAGCGTGCCCCTGGAGTTAGTGTAGAAGAAATTATTGCCGCTACAGAGGGAAATCTTATCGTAAATGAGGAAATTCCTGAAATGATTCTGTAAACCCCCATCTTAACAAACTTCACAACACGAAACAAAACCTTCGCAACAAAGTTTTTTAAGAAACAAAGCCTTGGAATAATTTTGATTTTAGGATTTTTTTCCAAATCTTGTTAATCCAATTAACTACCATGGCATTTAAACTAAACCGAGCTACCGCAGAAGACAACATTCAGGTCTACCGAAACGATTTTTTTACAGGATTTATGCTTTTGATTAAAAAGCTGTTTATGTTATAAACTTCCTGAGAGTACAACAAAATTTAGAAGAGCCAATAGGCTCTTTTTTTATTTATGCTTACCCTTAAAAAATGTACGCTTTCCGATGCACACCAGTTGCTTCAATTGGCAAGGCGAACCTTCGCACAAGCTTTTGAAAAGGATAACAATCCAGAAGATTTCGTACAATACCTTGATACTGCTTTTACCGAACCTAAGATAAAGGCACAATTGTCTAATCCGGATTGCTTGTTCTACCTCGCTTTCCAGGAAGAAGATTTGGTTGGGTATATCAAGCTTAACAAAGGTCCAGCTCAAACGGATGTAAGAGATGATACCGCGCTGGAATTGGAGCGCATTTATGTTGATGACACCTTCCAAGGTCAAGGAATTGGACAGTGGCTCGTAGAACAAGCGATACAAATTGCCCAGAAAGCTGAAAGGACCTCCATATGGCTGGGGGTTTGGCAGCGGAATACCGGAGCCATTCGGTTTTATGAACGATTGGGTTTTAAAAGATTCGGCTCGCACCCCTATTGGATTGGGAATGACAAACAAACCGACTGGCTCTATCGGTTAGAGTTTTAGCATATCATCTAAAAGTAAAATATCTCCTTCGGCCTGAAGCTTTTTGGCCAAGGCATTTTCAAAAGCTGCATAGATCAACAAAGAAATGGCTCTTGAATTGCTTTTGGTAAGACTGTTGGTTCTGTAGACAACGTCGCGAATGGTAGAAAAGCTGATTTCACTGCGAATGGCCACATTCGCAAAATCATTTTTGGAGGCGTTTCTTCTCAAAATCAACGAAAGTCTTTCATTAAGGGGTTTGCCATAGTCTTCAAGATTGAATAAGCTTTCGGAGCGCATAATGGTCGCTGTTTCAGGTGTTTTCTTCATGATTTGGGTTTAGTAATGAAACAAAGAATTAATAACGTTTGGTATTTTCTATATATTTGTTTGTAATCCGATTACAGATATAAAAAGTAAGGATTCACAAATATAAAATTACGTAAAAATACTACACAATATACCAATTCTATGCTTAGCATAAAGCAATTCAGGCGAAAAAATAACATGACCCAAACCGACTTGGCCGTTTCGATTGGTGTCAGTTTAAGAACCATACAGCTTTATGAGCGTCGTAATGCGAATATTCCCATGAAGAACTTGACCAAAATGGCCGAAGTTTTTGGAATGTCGATTACAGAAATGTACATGAACGAGGCCAATGAAACGGACCCAAAATACGGAAACAGAAAACCTTTCGTTCACATGGGAAATCCCTGTTATGTTATGGGCTATGGAAAGACCTTGTTGATGGCGCCCATCATACTTTTAGAAGAACAAGCCGTTTTCATTCAGGCGCTTGGCACACATACGATAAAGGAGATGACCCATGCCGGATTCGTTTTGGAAGCTTTGGGTGAAGGTCATCACGTAGCGTTTGAGGTTTCAGGAGATGCCATGATGAACGGGACCATTGATGCAATTCCGAATAAGTCGCTTGTGCTTGGTACTGAAGTAGCGATAAAAACCTTTTTAAAGAAGTCTGAAACGTACATAGGGAGCCCCATGGTTTTGGTGTATGGAAATCGAATAATTTGTCGTCAGTTGGATGAAGTAGACGCAATTAATGGGATGTTTCGTTGTAAAAACCTAAATGACTCTCCAGAATACCAAGATTTTGAAATACCTATTTCTGACGTCATTGCACTTTATCGCGTCGTCAAGAAACAATATTGACGCTGTTTAGATGTTTAATTACTTTATTCAAACAACCTTCCAAATCTTTTTTAACTTCTTTCTCCCAAAACCGAAATAGGGTATAACCTTGTGATCTTAAGGTGCGGTTTACCTCAACATCACGTTGTATATTTCGTTCAATCTTGGGTATCCAAAATTCACGATTGGTTTTGATGTTCTTTTTGCGTACCTCCCAATTATAACCATGCCAAAATTCCCCATCAATAAAAATCACAGTGTTGTACTTTTTTAAAACGATATCAGGTCTTCCCATAAGTTTCTTGTAGTCGACGCGATACCGAAAACCTTCGGACCAAAGGGCTTTGCGAAACAGTAGCTCTGGCTTGGTATTTTTGCCCCGAATCTTGCTCATTTGCTTAGACCGCTGTGGAGTAGTATAGAAACCCAAAGCCTCGCTGAATCGCGGTACTTTTATAGGGGTGTAGTCATCGGGTTTGGCCATATTTAAAAATACAAAACCTCTTCCCGGTTTAAAAGGTTTAACCATTCTTGCGCTATTTAATTCTTTGGTTTGCTATAATCGGCAAAGCATTTAACTTGAATGGGTTTTCAAGGTTATGGACAAAAACGCGCAGCAATTATTGTATATCAAACGCATTAATGATGTGGTGGTTTATATTGACGCGAATCTTCAAGAAGACCTTTCCTTGAAAAAACTATCTGAAATCGCCTGTTTTTCACCATTTCACTTTCACCGTATCTTTTCCGCTTTGCTCAACGAAACCCCTAATCAATATATTACCCGCATACGCTTGGAGAAAATTGCCAATGTATTGTTGTTGGATGAATCCTTTTCGACTTTGACCCATTTAGCCCAAGACCATGGATTTAGAAGCATTCATTCTTTTTCAAGAGCGTTCAAGAACTTTTTTGGAATGAGTGCCTCTGAATTTCAAGAACGAGGCAAAACGGAATTTAGCAAGATTGGTAAAACGCAAAGCAAGAATGGTGAAAGCAAGGTGTCTTTCGAAAAATATTTTTACACCATGGATAATTTAAAAACATGGTTACAAATGAAAACAGAAGTAGAAGTTAAGGAAATGCCCGAGCTTAAACTCGTGGATGTACGCCATATTGGCCCGTACAAAGAAATTGGAACAGCCTTTGATAAGCTCTTGCAATGGTCCGGCCCACGCGGGTTGCTGCAATTCCCCAAGACCAAAATGGTTGCCATTTATTACAACAGTCCCCGTATTACGGATGAGAACAAAATGCAATCCAGTGCCTGTATTACGGTTGAAGAAGACGTTGATGTTAACGGTGAGGTGGGCCACCTAAAAATCCCTACAGGAAAATTTGCCGTTGGGAGTTTCAAAATCACCATTGATGAGTTTGAGAAAGCTTGGAACAGTATGTCGTTATGGGTGCCCGAAAACGGATTTGAGCAGCGTGATGGGCATCATCACGAGATTTACTACAACAATGGAAGGGAACATCCAGAAGGACTTTTCTTTGTGGATATCTGTATTCCTATTCAATAAAAGGGAAAGGCGGTTTGGAGAGAACCAAACCGCCTTTAAACTATTTGCAACCTTGGATTATCCTTTTACAGATGCAGTTAAGTACTCACGGTTCATGCGAGCAATATTTTCCAAGGAAATTCCTTTAGGACATTCTACTTCGCAGGCTCCGGTATTCGTACAATTTCCAAAACCTTCCAAGTCCATTTGGCGTACCATATTCTGAACCCTTTCGGCAGCTTCCACCCGTCCTTGTGGCAGCAGTGCGAACTGAGACACTTTGGCCGAAGTAAAGAGCATGGCGCTTGCATTTTTACAAGCCGCTACACAGGCCCCACAACCGATACAAGTTGCTGCATTAAATGACATATCTGCCTTTTCCTTCTGAATCGGAATGGCATTGGCATCCACGGGTCTTCCTGAGGTGTTCACTGAAATATAACCTCCAGCCTGTTGAATTCTGTCAAAGGAACTACGGTCTACAATGAGGTCTTTTATAACCGGGAAAGCGGTAGCACGCCATGGTTCAATAACGATTTCATCACCGTCCTTAAAGCTTCGCATGTGCAATTGGCACACGGTAATACGAGAATCTGGTCCGTGCGGTCTTCCATTGATCATCAAAGAACAAGTTCCGCAAATACCTTCGCGACAGTCGTGGTCAAATTCCACAGGCTCTTCCCCTTTGGAAATCAATTCCTCGTTCAAAATATCCAGCATTTCCAAAAAAGACATATCGCTTTCCACCCCTTCCAAGGTGTAGTCAACCATTGCTCCTTTGGAACCTGAATCTTTTTGACGCCATATTTTCAAAAATAATTTCATAGCACTTATTTATACGAGCGTGTTTTCAGCTCAATATTTTCATATACCAAATCTTCCTTATGGAGTTTGGCATCACTTGGTTTGC
>JBCBCH010000037.1:0-12044 GCA_038530835.1 Bacteroidota bacterium
CCTACTACGGCTTTGAATGGGTCAAACCGTTGGGCAATTGGACCTACCTGCTTTTTGTACTATGTATTTTAGCTTCAATTTGCATATTGGTTGGGTACAAGTACCGCTGGGCCATTGTCGTTTTTTTCTTTTCCTTCACCTATATCGAGTTTATGGAAAAGAGCACCTATCTCAACCATTATTACTTCGTAAGTATATTGAGTTTCCTGCTCATTTTTTTACCGGCAAATGCCTACTATTCTGTTGATGCTTATTTAAATCCTAGAAAAGCATTTCAAAAAATACCACGGTGGACGATAGATGCCATAAAGCTCTTGCTTGGAATGGTTTACGTCTACGCGGGTCTAGCCAAGTTGAATTCAGATTGGTTGTTGCGCGCCATGCCCCTCAAAATTTGGTTGCCCCCTAAATACGACCTTCCTTTAATTGGAAGTGTTATGGGCGAAAACTGGGCGCATTATGCCTTCAGTTGGTCTGGGGCACTTTACGATTTGACCATTCCTTTTTTTTTACTTTATAAACGTACCCGTCCTTTTGCTTTCGCTGCGGTTGTAGTATTTCATATACTGACTAGGGTATTGTTTAATATTGGAATGTTTCCTTATATCATGATGGGAGCAACCCTTATTTTTTTCGATGCTGGATTTCATCATAAGGTGCTGTCATGGATTTCCAAATTTATCAAGGTCACGAAATCACGATTTGACAATGGTTTGACCTTGACTGGCAATTACGTAGGCTTCAATGCAAGACATTTGGTATTGGTTCTTTTTTTTGCAATCCAGTTGGTATTTCCTTGGCGATATACCCTATATCCCGGAGAGCTTTTTTGGACGGAACAAGGATATCGATTTTCTTGGAGGGTCATGTTGATTGAAAAGGCAGGTTATGCCCAATTTAAAATTGTGAACGGAAAAACGGGGAAACAATTTTATGTTGAAAACAGTGATTTTTTAACACCCCTGCAGGAGAAGCAGATGTCATTCCAGCCTGATTTTATTTTGGAATACGCACACTTTCTGCGTGACCATTTTGCCTCTCAAGGTCATAAGAACATAGAGGTGTATGTAGAATGTGATGTAACGCTTAATGGAAGGCGTAGTGCACAATTTATAGATCCCAACATTGACTTGACGAAAATAAAAGAGTCTTTTAAACATAAAACCTGGGTTACTCCCTTCAAAGATGAGATTAAAGGTATATAGCATACTAGTGTTTTTCGTGATGACGCTAACAGGTGTCAATGCCCAGTTTTCGCTAAGCGGAAAGGCTACCGATAATGATGGGATTCCATTAAATGCGGTCGAATTGTATTTAAAACCCACGGGTGATTTTTCACTTTCCGATAATAATGGGGTATACCGTTTTGAGAATATCACCTCAGGAACCTATACGTTGGTTGCTTTTAGCTACGGCTATAAGGTGGGTGAGCAGCAGGTAGACTTACAGCAAGATACCGTTATTGACGTTCGCTTGGAAAGTTTGGGCGAAGAGCTTTCCGAAGTGGTCCTCATACAAGAGCGGGAAAAAGTGTTTGCTCTACAAAATCTCAGAAAGGTGGAAGGGACGGCAATATACGCCGGCAAAAAAACCGAAGTAGTAGCTGTGGATTTACTTACAGCCAATTTGGCTAGTAATGTTGCCCGTCAAATTTACGGACAAGTAGTAGGGCTCAACATCTATGATGGCGGAGCAGGAGGTTTGCAACTGAACATTGGAGGACGCGGACTGGACCCCAACCGCTCTGCGAATTTTAATGTGCGCCAGAATGGTTACGATATCAGTGCGGATGTATTGGGATATCCGGAGAGTTACTATACACCTCCTGTGGAGGCATTGTCAGAAATTCAAGTGGTTCGGGGTGCCGCTTCTTTACAATATGGGACACAGTTTGGGGGACTTATCAATTTCAAGTTCAAACCACCCAATCCAAATAAGAAGTTTGAATTTATTAGCAGACAAACCTTGGGTTCGTATGATTTGTTTACCAGTTTTAACAGTGTCAGTGGTACCATAGGAAAGTTTAGCTATTACAACTACTTCAATTATAAAAGTGGAGAAGGGTTCCGACCTAATACCAACTTTAACTCTAGAAATTACCATGGACATTTCGGATATCAAATTTCGAACAAAACCAAAATTTGGTTTGAGGCGACGATACTGGATTATCTGGCACAACAGCCAGGTGGATTGACCGATGCACAGTTCGAAGAGGATCCTTCAGTAAGTCTTCGTGAACGGAATTGGTTTGATGTGGCTTGGTTGCTCGGTAATTTGAGATTGGAGCACCGTTTTAGCAACGCCACCGAATTTAGTTTGAACGTTTTTGGTTTGGATGCTTCGCGAAGCGCTTTGGGGTTTCGAGAGAATAGGGTGCTTAATGTGGATCCGGGTGAAGAACGGGAATTACTGATTGATGATTTTCAAAATGGGGGGCTGAAGCTAGACTGTTGACCCGCTATAAAATAGGAGCGCAAGATGCTGTTGCCCTGATAGGATCTAAATATTACCAATCCTACAACTTACAGCGACAAGGAGCCGGTCCTGCCACAATAGGTCCTGATTTTAGATTCGTCGATGACGAATTTCCAACGTTCCCTAGAAGGTCATCTTATACTTTTCCCAATTTGAACATTGCCGTATTTGGGGAGCATATTTTCAACATTACAGACCGCCTATCCGTTACCCCAGGCTTTCGGTTCGAATACATCAAAACTCAAGCCGTCGGAAATTTTACAAGGATTTTTGTGGATTTGGCGGGGAACCTAATCAATACGCTAATTACGGAAGAAGACCGCGTGAATGAACGTTCTTTTGTTTTGCTTGGTGTGGGTGCCGCATACAAATTGGGCAAGGACACTGAACTATATGCTAACTTTTCCGAGAATTATCGGTCTATCACCTTTAACGACATTCGTGTGGTTAACCCTTCTCAGGTCATAAGCGAAGACTTGGAAGATGAAACGGGCTTTACTGCGGACCTGGGTATTCGCGGAACTATTAATGACCTATTGCGCTACGATGTCAGTACGTTCGCGCTCTACTATGCCAATAGAATCTCAGCCAATAATCAAATCGTAGATGAGCTCAATCAAGTAAGGAACATAACGGATAATGTAGGTACTGCCTTAATATTGGGATTGGAAACAGTAGTGGATGTCAACCTGAAGCCTGTATTGTTTCCTTCGGATAGTGATGTAAAGCTCAATGTCTTTGTGAATTCCGCCTTGACCACTTCAGAATACATCAAATCAGACTTGAACAACTCCGTAGATGGTAAGGAAGTAGAACACATTCCCAATGTAAATATTAGAACAGGATTGCGGTTTGGCTTCAAGGATTTTTTGGGATCTCTTCAGTATTCGTACTTATCAGAGCAATTCAACGATCCTCTGAACTCTGAACCTTTCGCAGACAGCACGGCACCCAATGCTGGAATTATTGGCACCCTTCCCGCCTACGATGTTTTGGACCTTTCGCTATCGTATACTTATAAAAATTGGAGATTGGAAGCAGGTGTGAACAACCTCCTTGATGAAAGTTATTTTACCCAAAGAGCAACTGGCTACCCCGGGCCGGGAATCATTCCAGCCGAACCCAGAACATTTTACACCACCTTACAGTTCAGGCTTTAAATAAAAAAGGAAAGCGCTGAGCTTTCCTTTTAAACTTTTGAAAAGTCACTATTAAATTAAGCAACCGCTTGTGGCGCCCATTTGGAGCACAACATGCCTTCAGCAGCTTTTGCTGGGTGAGGACATGCAGCAGTATTGAAACGAGTGCAGGTTCCACAGCTCATCCCTTCTTTTAAGGCATCTTGCATGGTGAAGCTGTCACAGGTGTGCCTTTCGCTGACTGTGATGTTGTGTTGGGCACAAGTACTTTCGTTCGTAAAATTGACGCAATTGGTACAATTTGTAGCTAACCGAATAGACATAGCAATAGTTTTTAAATTCCTAGTAAAGATACTTTAGAAAAAACCTAAAATGATTCTAAATACTTGTAATTCAGTTATTTGTATTTGGATTGAATTTAAAAAAGAAAGCGGCCGAATCCTGAGGCCGCTTTCCAAACCTACTAACTCCTGAGAACACTTCGGAAGCTAGTTTTTCGTAGAGATATAATCGATATCTTTTGCCTTAATCAGTTGTGGTGTGGAATGCTTGTAATCAAGTAGACCGCACATTTCCACCAATTCCTTATGGGTGAGTAAAATAATAAAATATTTATTGCCCACAGACAATGGGATTTTAGTTCGCCCATTGGTGTCTTGAATACAATTTTGCTTGAAGTCTTTCAATAAAGAGGCCAGGTATCGTTTGAAGTTTGCCAATTCCCACTCGTAGAACTCAAAACAAAGATTGTTGAAACGTAACTGAAACAACTTCGAATGGTTGCAAAAACTGAATTCACCCGACTTGCTATAACCTAAAACTTCGACTTTGGGGTACATATGTTGTTTTGCTCAAAGATACATTTATTTATAATAAGTCTAAATAAAATTAACTAAAATGAACGAAGTCTGCAAACCAGAGCTTCCTAAATAATTGTGGTATATTTGCACGCAATTAATCTTGAATTGCATGAAAGCGCATCTTTCAAAAATCATCGGTGAAGGACTTACCTACGATGATGTCCTCTTGGTTCCCGGGTATTCAGAAGTTTTGCCACGCGAAGTAGATATTACGACGCGTTTTACCCGGAACATCCGAATTAATGTGCCTATCGTTTCTGCTGCGATGGATACCGTTACGGAATCCCAAATGGCCATTGCCATGGCGCGCGAGGGAGGTATTGGTGTTTTGCACAAAAATATGACCATTGCGCAACAAGCTACCAAAGTGCGTAAGGTAAAAAGAGCGGAAAGCGGTATGATTATGGATCCTGTTACGCTTCCGAAGGATGCATTGGTCCGAGATGCCAAGGCCAGTATGCGCGAGCATAGTATTGGGGGCATTCCCATAGTCGATGACGATATGAAGTTGATTGGAATCGTAACCAACCGTGACTTGCGTTTTGAAAAGAACAATGAGCGACCCATTTCTGAGGTCATGACTTCTGAAAACTTGGTTACCGTCGGCGAAGGAACTTCCTTGTCAGAGGCAGAAGTGATTTTGCAGAAAAACAGGATTGAAAAATTACCCGTGGTCGATGCCGATTACAAGTTGGTAGGACTCATCACCTTTAGGGATATTACCAAGCTCACCCAAAAACCTATTGCGAACAAAGACCAATATGGTCGTTTGCGGGTTGCTGCAGCCCTAGGGGTAACACCCGATGCTACAGAACGAGCGGATGCGTTGGTTTCCGCCGGGGTTGATGCCTTGGTAATTGATACAGCACACGGACACTCCAAAGGGGTAGTGGGTATTTTGAAAGAGGTCAAACAGGCTTTCCCAGATTTGGAAATCATTGTCGGAAATATTGCTACGGCCGAAGCCGCCAAATATTTGGTGGATGCAGGTGCTGATGCGGTCAAAGTTGGTATTGGACCGGGGTCCATTTGTACCACAAGAGTCGTTGCTGGAGTAGGATTTCCGCAATTCTCTGCGGTGTTGGAAGTTGCTGCCGCCATTAAAGGTAGTGGCGTACCCGTAATTGCTGATGGTGGTATTCGATATACTGGTGATATTCCAAAAGCCATTGCCGCTGGTGCGGACACTGTGATGTTAGGTTCTCTATTGGCAGGGACCAAGGAATCTCCCGGCGAAACCATTATTTACGAAGGGAGAAAGTTCAAGTCGTATCGGGGTATGGGTTCTGTAGAAGCCATGAAAGAGGGGAGCAAAGACCGCTACTTCCAAGATGTTGAGGATGATATCAAAAAATTGGTTCCTGAAGGTATCGTAGGAAGGGTTCCTTATAAAGGAGACCTATATGAAAGTATGCACCAATTTATTGGAGGCCTGCGCGCTGGAATGGGCTATTGTGGGGCTAAGGACGTGGCGACATTACAAGAGTCGGGTCGTTTCGTGAAAATTACCTTTAGCGGAATCAATGAAAGCCACCCTCACGATGTAACCATCACAAAAGAAAGTCCAAACTACAGCCGTTAAGTTTGTTAGAAGGCTTACTTACTGGAGTCGGAGTAAGATTTCCAGTCCTTGTCTTTGTAAATGTTATCCCCAAAATATTTGGCGATTTTGAGAAAGGGCTTGGCCTTTTGATACCCTGGTACAGGAGATAGCATATTCAGTTTTTCATCTAAGAAAACAACAGTAGGATAGCTCATTTTCCCTTGGAGTAGGGCAGCCGCCAACTCGTGATACCCTCTCCTTCCTGAAGGCACGTATTTGAAGGTTTTGCCTTGGAAGTCAATTGGGTCCTTGCCTTCGGCATCCATTTTCACCATGTAGAAGTGTTCCTTCATATAAGTGGCAACCGCTTCATTTTGAAAGGTATCCTTGTCCATCTTCTTGCACCATCCACACCAATCGGTGTATACATCCACAAAAATCTTCTTGGGCTCGGCATCACTTTCAGATAGGGCCAATGCCTCCTCCCAGCTCATCCATTCCACTTGTTGCGCGGAAATTGTTACGGGAAATAGTAACAAAATTAGTATAGAAAGCGTGAAAAAACGAGGTAGTATTTGGTGCATAACCTTTTTGATTTAAGTTCGGTATATCTGGGATACCTTACAAAGCTAACGAAAAAAAGCCCCGTTAAGTATCAATACAAAACTTGCATTGCAAACACCATACCAGCAATACAAAAGCAGAGCGGGGTATAAAATCGAGTATCCATTTTGGCGAAAGCGGTCTCTCGTACACTTTTAAATAGCCCCAAATACTTAAAATCCCCGATACCTCGGAGCAAAAAAAGGATGCCAATACCCCAAAGCACATAAAACTCAAAGGCAAAAGCATAAAGTTGTAAAAAACGATTCAAGAAAAGAAAGGCGAATAAAAAGAGCACAACACCTACAAGGCTACTCGCCAACTTGCCCGGAGTATAGTCCATCGGGGTGCCATCCTTGCGGCCGGGATATAACTTTTCTGGATTTTTCATCCCAAAGAAAGCCCAGTAAAAATGCAAGCCGCCCAAAACAATGAAAATCAAAGCTAAAATAGAGGCGATTGGTATCATCCCATTAAGAAATGGCCTGGTCTGCTTTGGGTTTCAACACCTCCACATCTACTTGGTTCCTGAGGATGTCGTCAAAGTTCTCACGTTTTCGAATAAGGTGGGCCTTGTTTTGATACCAAAGCACTTCTGCGGGACGGAAGCGGCTATTGTAGTTGCTGGCCATGGTGAAGCAGTAGGCTCCGGCATTCTTGAAACACAAGATGTCACCTTCTGAGATTTCGTTGATTCTTCGATTACTACCGAAGGTATCTGTTTCGCAAATGTATCCTACGACTGAATAATATCGTTCGCGCCCCTGGGGATTCGATATGTTCACAATTTCGTGGGAAGCACCGTAAAGCATTGGGCGAATCAAATGGTTGAAACCTGAATCGACTCCCGCGAAGACCGTTGAAGTTGTCTGTTTTACTACATTCACTTTTGCCAAAAAGTACCCTGCTTCGCTTACCAAAAACTTTCCCGGTTCAAAAGCTAGAGTAAGTTCTTTGCCATATTCTTCACAAAATGAATTGAATCTTTTGGAGAGTTTTTTTCCCAGCTCTTCAATGTTGGTTTCGATATCGCCTGGACGGTAAGGTACTTTAAAGCCGCTCCCGAAATCGATAAATTCCAAATCCTTGAAATTCTTTGCGGTTTCAAATAGAATTTCAGAAGCATATAGAAATACGTCAATATCCAAAATATCACTGCCCGTATGCATGTGAATGCCATTGATGCGCATATTGGTGAGGTCTACAATGCGCAACAAGTGCGGAATTTGATGGATACTGATGCCAAATTTCGAATCGATATGTCCTACAGAGATGTTCGAATTTCCCCCTGCCATCACGTGTGGGTTGATTCGGATGCACACCGGTACATCGGGAAACTTGCTTCCAAACTGCTCCAAAATGGAAAGGTTGTCAATGTTGATTTGGACGCCCAAAGCCGAAGCCTCTTCTATTTCTTCCAATGAAACACCGTTTGGTGTGAAAATAATGGATTCAGGTTCAAAACCTGCCAACAATCCAAGTTGTACCTCTTGAATGGATACCGTGTCCAAACCGGCCCCTAACTGATTCATCAAACGCAGAATGGATATGTTTGAGAGTGCCTTGGCGGCATAGTTAAGGCGCAAATGTGGTACCTTGTTGAAGGCAGAAGTCAATCTTTTGTATTGGGTTTCAATTTTGGCAGCATCATATACATATAAAGGAGCTCCAAATTCTTCCGCAATACCTGTAAGAATAGTTGAATCCATAGTAAACATTCATTTCTACAAAGCTAAACGTTGAACGCTGTTTGCGCAAGACAAATTGCATCAATTCATTAAAATGTAACAAATTGTTACAAAAATGCATTCATAGAGGTTTCATATAATTGTGCAATTGCGCTTCCGGTTGTATTTTTAGGCAAATTGCCAGCATGATATTACCCCTATTCCCACTGCAATCCGTTTTTTTTCCCGGAGAAACGGTCCCTTTGCACATTTTTGAAGAACGCTACAAACAACTCATTAACGACTGTAGAGAAGAAGCCCTCACTTTTGGTATTCCAGTATATATCAATGATTCCATTGCGTATGGTACTGAAGTACAATTGGTAGAGGTGGTGAATACTTACGAGGGTGGTGAGATGGATGTGGTTTGTGTCGCGAGACAAGTATTTAAGGTGCTTACTTTTGAAAATCAATTGGAGGATAAACTCTATGCGGGAGGGGAGGTACAATTCTTGGACATGCAAAATGATGCTGACGAGGCCCTTAGGAATGAAGTTTTGGAAAAGGTTGAGAAACTATATGAGTTGATGGACGTGCCCTTTACCAAGACTTCTCCCAAACAATTCAATAGTTTTTCGTTGGCCCACAAAATGGGACTGTCTTTAGAGCAAGAATATCGTCTACTTCAGATTCCTAAGGAAACCGACCGTTTGCTGTATATCAAGAACCATTTGGATACTACGACCGAGGTGCTCGAAAGTGTGAATCGCACCAAAGCGGTCATCAAAATGAACGGACATTTCAAGAATTTTGACCCCTTGGATTTTAAAGACTTTAAAGTCTAAACATCCTAGGGTAATTAGTTTCCGTTTTCTATTTTTGTCACAATCAAAATTCACGTCAATAATGAATCTTCACGAATATCAAGGAAAAGAGATTTTAGCCAGTTTTGGAGTACGTATTCAACGCGGCATCGTGGCACGAAATGCCAAAGAAGCAGTTGAAGCAGCCAAACAACTCACCCAAGAAACCGGCACCGGTTGGCATGTTATCAAAGCCCAGGTTCACGCTGGTGGACGTGGCAAAGGTGGGGGTGTAAAACTCGCTAAAAACTTGAAAGAAGTGGAGGAGTTGGCAGGAAGTATCATTGGGATGAACCTTATTACCCCTCAAACCTCTGCGGAAGGTAAAAAAGTTCATCAAGTATTGGTCGCAGAGGATGTGTATTATCCGGGCGACAGTGAAACCAATGAATTTTATATGTCCGTTTTGCTTAACCGGGGCAGCGGACGCAATATGATTATGTATTCTACTGAAGGTGGAATGGATATCGAAGAGGTGGCTGAAAAGACCCCGCATTTGATCTACACAGAAGAAATTGACCCGGCAACCGGTTTGCTGCCCTTCCAAGCAAGAAGAATTGCTTTCAATCTTGGGTTGAGTGGTACATCATTCAAGGAAATGGTAAAGTTCGTTTCGTCTTTATACAAAGCGTATGAGGCCAGTGATTCGAGCCTTTTTGAAATCAATCCGGTTTTAAAAACGTCTGATGATAAGATAATGGCCGTGGATGCTAAAGTTTCCATCGACGATAACGCCTTGTATCGTAGAAAGGCTTACGCTGAAATGCGGGACTTGCGTGAAGAAAACCCCATTGAAGTTGAGGCCCGTGAGGTGGGTCTAAACTATGTGGATTTGGACGGAAATGTAGGTTGTATGGTGAACGGAGCTGGTCTGGCCATGGCCACTATGGATTTGATTAAAATGGCCGGAGGTGAACCCGCCAACTTCTTGGATGTCGGGGGAACTGCTGATGCCAAACGTGTGGAGGAAGCTTTCCGAATCATTTTGAAAGACCCAAATGTGAAAGCAATCCTCATCAATATATTTGGAGGGATTGTACGATGTGACCGTGTGGCCCAGGGCGTTGTGGATGCCTATAAAAACATGGGAGATTCCATTCAGGTTCCCATCATTGTAAGACTTCAAGGGACCAATGCTGAGCTTGCCAAAGAAATCATTGACAATTCAGGTTTGGCCGTACATTCCGCAGTACAATTCCAAGAAGCTGCCGATAAAGTAAAAGAGGTTTTGGCGTAAACACCCAAAACTCCATTCATAAAACAAAAAAGACCCGTTTAGGGTCTTTTTTTGTCTATGCTTAACAGCTTTTCGCACTTTTTCCCAACGGAAACCTAAAGTGTTGCCAACCTTACGTTAATCCCAGCCTACTACCCGTAACAAAGCTCTAGACTTGTCGTCAGTTATATATCATCAATTAGTAATCATTAATCAAAAAGCAAGATGAAGAAAACCGTAATTGTTGCCGCTTTGGCAACCGCATTGGGATTTGGTAGCGCATTTGCGAAAACCACCCCCTTAACCGACAAGCCTGAATATGACTTGTCAGAACAAATCCAAGCCTATTTGAGCTCCAGCGAGATTTATGTGAAAAACGAGGATTTAACGGCCAAAGTGCTGTTTACCTTAACCAGTGAAAAGCGTATTGCCGTGTTGGACATCCATTCCGATTACAACGACGTAAAAGGGATGATTTCAAGAACCCTAAAGGGTAAAAAAGTGCAAATCGAAGATTTGGAAGTTGGAAAGAAGTACATTGTTGATGTTCGGATTACTTCTTAAGAAAAATTAGGATTTTCATAGCAGGAAAAGGGTAATGTTCTGGTAACATTGCCCTTTTCTATTTTTATGACCCTTTTAGGGTTTACTCTGGGTTTTGTTCAGCTAAACTCAACTTTTTCTGCCAATGTTTCTGAAGTTCTCCGCTATTGGTTAGAAGGTTTTCAGACATCATTTTAATACGGTTCCAAGGTATGGATTAGGATAGTGTTAGCAAGTTTAAAAGTCAGTTAAATCGTACGATGAAGGGGATAGGTCCCAATGATTTGATGCTACTTTTGGATTGTCAAAACACAAAATCGAATAAGTCATTATGAAAAAACAAATTGTATTATCGGCATTATTTATGGTCTTCGCTATTGCGGTAACCACTGCGAACCCAACCGGAGAGCCTAGCACTTTGAAACTTTCTGAGCAAATTCAAAAACTGTTGGACAGCAGTACTTTTGACTTGTCGAAAGGCGAGATGGAAGCACAGGTGCGTTTCACTTTGAATAAAGAGGGTGAAATAGTCGTACTTTCCGTGGATACTGAGGATGCTTCTTTGGAAGGTTTCGTGAAAGGGAGGTTGAATTACCAAAAGGTTCAACTGGACCAAGTAGAGGAAGGCAAACTCTATGCGGTACAAGTTAGAGTGACCGTTTAACCTTGGTTTCACAAAGAATTTGAGAATCCTGGAGAAATCCAGGATTTTTTATACACTAAAATGTCATTTTTTGGAGTTATCTTAATTAGAATTCGAAGTGCTAACCTCAACCTCATGGACTCGTACCAAGAAAGACTTGATATTTTATCAGAAATGATTGCCTTCGCAAGGGTGGATAACTCTTTGAAGGATTCCGAGCATCATTTTCTACTTACGGTTGCTGCGCAGCTTGGTGTGGACAAAGATGCTTTCGAAGAGCTGTTGCAGAAAAAAGCTTCGAAGCCCAGTTTAAAATCCCAGCCAGATAGAATCGTGCAGTTCCATCGATTGGTTTTGTTAATGAACGTGGACCAAGAGCAGCATGCTAAGGAAATGTACCGTTTGCGCAACATCGGCCTAAAAATGGGCTTACCACCGGCGGCGACAGAGCAAGTACTTCGCATCATGCACAATTATCCGAATAAGGTAGTT
>JBCBCH010000038.1:0-9329 GCA_038530835.1 Bacteroidota bacterium
TGCCCGTGACCTCCTGCAGGCAATCCAAGACCAGCGGTTCTTTTTCATTAAATGCATAGATGTCATCTTCGCCCATACCCCCCTCACGGTTCGATGAGAAATACCCTTCGCTTTCGTTCCAAATGAAGGCAAAATCATCAAAAGGACTATTTACAGGTTCTCCAACATTCACGATTGGTTGATCGTATTCATCGAAAGCAATCTTGGTGGCAAAAACATCCAACCCCCCCAAACCAGGGTGACCATCAGAAGAAAAATACAAAACGCCATCTTGGGTAATATAGGGAAAGGTTTCACGTGCCCTAGTATTAATGGTTTTACCTAAGTTTACAATAGGACCATAAGTGCCATCTCCAATGATTTGGGTCATAAAGATGTCGGATTCACCGAGAGAACCTGGCATATCCGACACAAAATACAGTCGTTTACCATCGGGGCTTAATACTGGGTGAGCGACGGAATAGGAATCGTCGTTAAAAGGGAGTTCTATGATATTCGTCCATTCTCCGTTAACCAATTCCGCGCTGTAGATTTTTAGCCGTATTACCCCTTTGGTGTCACGATATTTTTTCCCATCAAGGAAATTATTTCGTGTGAAATACATGGTTTGACCATCTTTGGAGACTACTGATGTAGACTCATGCAACCGAGTGTTCACTTCTCCTGGAAGTTTGGTCACCTTTGCCATGGAACTGCTATCTGCATCAACCTTATAGAGGTCTAGAAAGTCTTTTGAGTTCCAAGTATGTCTATAACGTGCAAAACTTCCTGTATCCCTATCCGATGAAAAAATAAGTCCCTTTTCATAGAAAGACGCTGCGAAATCGGTGTATTTACTGTTGTAGGGAAAAGGCTTTACCTCATATCGCCCAGAATTGGCCTTGATTTTCTCGAGATAGTCTTCGTCGTATACCAAACTCTCCAAAGAGGCGGCCATACTTTTGAAATCGTCAAAAACGCTTTTGGACCTTTCGTAATCGCCCAAGGTTTTTAAGGATTGTGAATAGCGGAATAGATAATCAGGTTCTACTTCTTCAGGATACTCTTGCACCAGCTTTTCATAAATATCAGCTGCTTCTTTGTATTTAGCGTTGAAATAGTATGAATTTCCCAGGCGTTTCAACAAATCGGAAGATACATAGCCTTTATCCAGTACCTTTTTATAAATATCGATTGCTGGACTAAAGGAATACTGGTCATATTGCTCATCTGCACGAAGCTTCACCCTATCATCAACAATAAGAGTGTCTTGTTGGTTTTCTTGGGCTATTCCTTGGCTAACGATTATGAAGGCAACAAAAAATGGTAGTAAAACCTTGTTTAGCATATCTTCACTTTAAAAGAATCTAGGTGATACAGTCCTTTGGAATGATTTAAGTAACTCCAATCTTAAAAACACTTCGAATGATCCGTCGTTAAATTGTGTACCGCCCAATTCAGTGGTTTCTCGATCATACGCAAGCCCTAACATTATCTGATCTGTGATTTGAAATCCAGCCAAGGCACTTATGGCAGCATCCCAACGGTAAGCGGCGCCAAAACTAAATCTATCGACGAACATAAAGTTGGCGGATAAATCAACCTGTAATGGAGCACCACCCACTGCTTTGGTCAAAAGTGCGGGTTTAAACTTGAGATTTGGGTTCAAATCGAAAACATATCCGGTAATGAAATAAAAGTTAATGCGTTCCGTAGCCAAAAAGTTAACCGACTCCGTATCGGTGCTACCATTATCGAAATACTCTGTTTCCAAAACGTTTGGTGCGGAAAGTCCTGCATAAAATCTTTCAGTATGATAATATAGCCCTAAACCGAAGTTTGGCGAAAACTGATTGTCGATATTATCTTGGTTGACTACTTCTTGGTCGAAGTTTCTCAACCCATTGAAATCAAGACTCAAGAAGTTGCCGCCCATCTTAAGTCCGAAGGAAAGCTTGGCATCCAACGAAACATCAATGGTATATGACAAAACAGCGTCAATATATGTCTCTTGAACCACACCGTCACCAATATTGTCATTTACAACGGACAAACCATATCCCAATCTGCTGTTTCTAACAGGGGAATGCAAATTAAAGGTGAAGGTTTCTGGGGCTCCAGCCAAGCCCGCCCATTGTGAGCGGTACAAACCTGCAAAACTTAATTGTCCTCTTGATCCTGCATAAGCTGGATTCACACTAAGGGTATTGAACATGTACTGGGTGTACTGCGCATCTTGTTGGGCATTGGCTGTATTTCCCTTCAGCAATAAAACCAACAAGGGTAAAATCCAAATAACTTTTTTTATCATTATTTGATGTGTTATCGACTTATGTATAGATATTCAGAATCGGTAAAATTACCTTCATCTGTTTCATATTTGAAAATATAAAAGTAAACCCCTGAAGGCAGATAATCCTCCACACTTAGCGTTGACCTTCCTCGAGACCTTCCATCAAATACGTTGTTTACATTGTTATAATTGGAACCGTCATATACTTTTACGCCCCAACGGTTGAATATCTGCAAGGTATTACTTCTGACCAATTCCAAACCACGAATAAACAAAAAGTCGTTGTCTCCATCTCCGTTTGGAGTTACCAATTGGTTTACTTCAACCTTTGGTTGTTCATCATCAATAGGGTCTAGGTAGTCTGGCGTGCCGTCATCGTCCGTGTCGTCGTTGGTCGGGTCGCCGTCACCATCGGCGTCCTCGTCCGGCGTCTCGATGCCGTCGCCGTCATCGTCGATGTCTCGGTAGTTCACGTCCTCAGTACCATCCGTGTCCGGCAAATCCGTGGCAGGGTCCTCTATCTCGTCGTTCACGTCGTAGCCGTCGTCAACGTCGCTGCCCTCGTAGCCGTCGTCCAAACCGTCGTTGTCCGTGTCCGTGCCCGTGAAGGTCTGGTCCGGGATGCCGTCGAAGTTGAAGTCGTTCCCCTCGTTGTTGTCCGCAACCAAGTCGTTGTCGCTGTCGTCGTCAAGGTAGTCCGGGGCGTCCACGCCATCCGTGTTCTCCGGCGTGATGCCCTCGTCGCCGCTGCCCTCATAGGCGTCGTCCAAACCGTCGTTGTCGCTGTCCATCCCCGTCGGTGGGACATAGCCCGCGGTCGGTTGGCCCTCTATGTTGTCCGGAAGGCCGTCGTCGTCACTATCGATGTCACGAAAGTCCGGTAAATCATCTGAATCAAAATTTACTGGGATAATTCCCTCGAAGCCGTAAATATCATCTAGTCCGTTACCATTAAAGTCATTTCCACTTGGGGCAATGAAATTTTGGTAATCCTGAGCTTCTACATTATCTATAATACCATCATTATCTGAATCAATATCCCGGTAGTCGGGTATGTTATCACCATCAGTGTCAATAGGGTCCAGACCTGCTTCATAGGCGTCGTCAATATCATTGTCATTTCCATCACCAATGGGAGGAACATAACCAATTGAAGTCTGCGCTTCTATCTTATCCTTAATACCGTCATCGTCTGAATCAAAGTCACGATAATCTGGAAATTCATCATCGTCAGAGCTAATTGGCTCAATACCGAAACCATAAGTACCTTCGTAGGCATCATCCAATCCGTTTTGATTCACATCAACCCCTGATGGGGCAACAAAATCTATAAATGACTGCGCCTCAAGGTTGTCTCTAATACCATCAATATCGGAATCGACATCCAAAAAATCAGGCAAATTTCCACCACCACTGTTTTGATCTGAATTAATAGGAACAATTCCAAAACCGTAAGCCCCTTCATAGGCATCGTCCAATCCATTGTTATTCGCATCAATCCCAGAAGGCGGGACAAAATCCGCGGAACTTTGGCCTTCTACGTTATCCAAAATACCGTCGTTGTCGGAATCCAAATCCAAGTAGTTCGGAATTCCATCCAAATCATTATCCGTAGGGTTGGTTGCTGGATTATCATCTCCATCTATATTGGCATCCTCGACGGAATCCAATATTCCATCGTTATCATCATCCAAATCTGTAGGATTATCAGTAAAAGCGGAGAGTGAACCCAAGGAATCAAGTGCCTGCACCGATGAAATTTGCAATGCGAAAACTGCAAACAACACTATACCCACATTTGATTTTAACACTTTTTCGAAAAGTGTGACAAACGTATTCGTTTCCATAAATGACAGTTTTGGTCAACTTATCACCATGGCTTTGAGGTTTAATTGGATAAGAAATTTGGGGTTTTTCTTTCCTAATGTGGGATTTATCACCAATTGGCATTAATGATAAACCTTAATACATAGTTAAATCATTTGAGAGGATTCACCTACTTTATTCGATAAATAACCACTAATTGGTATTATACACCACATATATGGATACGTAAAAAGTCATGGATTGGATTACATTGGCAAAGGTTTGTTTTGGATTAAGGCCGAAAATTACTTCGCTTTTCTTTAACATTTGGGCCTTGTAAGATTTTTTTTCACCATTCTTTCAACAACCGATTTCACCTTGCAATCTTCCAACAATAATTGCCTTATTTTTGCCGAAATTTTCACCTATGGATTTTGCTGGAGAAATTGCTAGACGGCGAACTTTTGGTATCATTTCCCACCCTGATGCCGGAAAAACTACTTTGACTGAAAAGTTGCTTTTGTTTGGTGGTGCCATACAAGAGGCCGGGGCCGTGAAAAACAATAAGATTAAAAAAGCGGCTACCAGTGACTTCATGGAAATTGAACGCCAACGGGGAATTTCGGTAGCTACTTCGGTTTTGGCTTTTATCTATAAAGACAAAAAAATCAACATTCTTGACACCCCAGGTCACAAGGATTTTGCCGAAGATACTTTTAGAACCCTTACAGCCGTAGATAGCGTTATCGTAGTGATTGATGTAGCGAAAGGGGTAGAAGAGCAGACGGAAAAGCTAGTTGAAGTTTGTCGAATGCGGAACATACCGATTATCGTTTTTATCAACAAATTGGATAGGGAAGGAAAGGATGCGTTTGACCTGCTGGACGAGGTAGAGCAAAAATTAGGACTCAAAGTAACCCCCTTAAGTTTTCCTATTGGGATGGGATACGACTTTCAAGGAATCTACAATATCTATGAAAAGAACATCAATTTGTTCAGTGGGGATAACAAAAAAAATATAGAAGAGACCATTGCCTTCAACGATATCAATGACGCTGCTTTGGAAAACTATATAGGTGAATCGGCTGCTCAAGAGCTAAGAGACAATTTGGAACTCGTTAGCGGGGTATATCCTGAATTTGATGAAACGGCTTATCTAAATGGAGAACAACAACCCGTTTTCTTTGGGTCGGCCTTGAACAATTTTGGCGTTCGTGAGCTTTTGGATTGTTTCGTGAACATTGCGCCAACACCACGAGCCAAAATGGCTGAAGAACGTTTGGTAGAGGCTTCTGAAAAAGACTTTTCCGGTTTTGTCTTCAAAATACACGCCAATATGGACCCCAAACATCGGGACCGCTTGGCTTTTGTGAAGATTGTATCCGGTACCTTTGAGCGTAACAAGCCTTATCTCCACGTACGCAATGACAAAAAGCTGAAATTCTCTAGTCCGAATGCCTTTTTTGCAGAGAAGAAGGCCATTGTCGACATTTCTTTTCCAGGGGATATTGTGGGACTCCACGATACGGGAAACTTCAAAATTGGAGATACGTTAACCGGTGGCGAAAAACTCAACTATAAAGGGATTCCTAGCTTTTCACCTGAACATTTTAGGTACATCAATAATGCGGACCCTATGAAAGCAAAACAATTGAACAAGGGTATCGACCAGTTAATGGATGAAGGGGTTGCTCAATTGTTTACGCTTGAACTGAATGGCAGAAAGGTCATTGGAACAGTAGGCGCCCTACAATATGAGGTTATCCAATACCGTTTGGAGCACGAATACGGGGCTAAATGTACATATGAAAACTTTCCAGTGCACAAGGCATGCTGGGTAGAACCTGAAAACCCTGATAACGATGAATTCAAAGAATTCAAACGAATCAAACAGAAGTTTCTCGCTATAGATAAACGTGGACAGTTGGTTTTCTTAGCAGATTCTGCTTTTTCGCTTCAAATGACCCAACAGAAATATCCATCGGTAAAATTGCATTTTACCTCTGAGTTTGATTAAAACCACGTTAGGTACAGAATTTAGTACTGATTTTTTCCTGTTGAACGAATAAAGTGACCTCACTATCTAGGCCCAATCGGTAATGCCTGTCCTATTTTTGGTGTAATTTTGATACCACTCTATTTCAAAAAACGAGTTTTTCATACATATGTTAAATAAGGTTCCAGTCGTTATTCTAAACGGATTTCTCGGATCGGGCAAAACAACACTGTTTCGAAATCTATTGTCTCAATCGAAAAAGAAGAATATCCCCGTTTGTGCCATTGTAAATGACATGAGTGAGCTTGATATAGATGGTGAGTTACTTGGTATTACCGATATCGTTGAAGAAAACAGGGGTATCTTGGAATCCATTCATTCTTGTGTGCTTAGTAGTAAAAAGGGAATAGGAGAACTTGATAAGTCCATCAAGAGGTTACTATCCAACCAAAACCCAGAATTGATTATCATAGAAACTTCTGGAAGTTGCCATCCGATGCCTCTTATAGCTTATTTCGAGCATCATGAGCAGGTCATGCTAACCGGTGTTTTTGCCTTGGTAGACAGCCTTATGTTGGCACACGATTATGATTATGGACAAAACCTCATCCCAAAAATGCAAAACAACCTAGCGCAAAACAGAAGGGATACCGTAAACCTGTTGGTGGAGCAAATTCTGTTCTGCAGTCATCTACTCCTTACCAAAGCGGACCGTATTGATAAAAGTAAACTGCCCGAGATTGCATCCCATATCCAAACCATAAATCCTTTTTCATCCACACATTCCGTACACTTTGGAAAACTCGCAATTGAATCATTACTGGAACTAGAAGAATACGATTATTACAGGGTTGCCCAATTGGTTGAGGAGTTAAAACCCGTTTTGGCAGCTGAGGAAGAGGACGACAGGCCCTATGACTTGGCGACCCGGGTCATTAAAGATGACCGACCCTTTCATCCGCAACGCCTATGGGAAATCTGCCATGAATACCTGGATAAAAGAATTTACCGCAGCAAAGGTTTCTTTTGGCTAGCAAGCCGAGACAAGTATTCTTTGTTATGGAATCAGGCTGCGGGTGGTATAAGCCTTGAAATTATTGGGTCATGGCGCGCTGGAATCCTTGAAGATGAAGATAACGGCCTATCTGAAATGGAAATAAAACTGTTGGAAGAAAAATTAGCAAAGGAAACAGGTCGGTTTGGAGATCGCCATTGTGACCTGACCGTAATTGGTGATATCACCCAAGTAGACCGATTTACCAATGCCTTGAACTCTTGTTTTCTTACGGATGACGAGATAGAGCTTTGGAAAAATGGTTATGACTTTGAGGACCCATGGCCAAAGAACCTAGTGAAAATGGTGAATTAAGCCATCATCGGAGAACCCACTACAGAAAATCCTATTTACTCTTAAAGACCGCTAAACGAAGGTATATAACACCTACTTTTACGCTTCTCCCGTAGGACCAAAATTTAATGGAATGGAAGGCTGTTCGTAATCTTTAATGGTCCCATGTGCCTTTTCAAAACGAGCAACATTATCGCTTAACGCTTTGAGAAACTTTTTGGCATGTTGTGGGGTCAAAACAATTCTGCTTTTCACTTTTGCCTTCGGTGCTCCCGGCATCATGCTTATAAAATCCACCACGAACTCAGAAACCGAGTGGTTGATGATCGCCAAATTGGAATAGATTCCTTCTGCAGTTTTTTCATCCAGCTCAATATTGATTTGCTTCTGCTGGTTTTTATTGTTTTCTGACATGGATATCCTTTAAAAAAGAAAACCCTGGTCTAAGCCAGGGTTGTTAGATTAAAATTTGAACTCTTCCTTTCGTGCCATGATTTCATCGTACTCTTCTTTTGAGCCTACGATGATACTATCATAATCACGCATACCGGTACCGGCAGGAATCTTATGTCCTACAATCACATTTTCTTTCAAACCTTCCAAGGTATCGACCTTACCGTTTACAGCGGCTTCGTTCAATACTTTAGTAGTTTCTTGGAAAGAAGCAGCAGAAATAAAGGACTTGGTCTGTAGAGATGCACGGGTGATTCCTTGAAGGATTGGCGTAGCCGTAGCTGCAACTGCGTCACGGGCCGTTACCAAAGTCTTGTCTTCACGACGCAAGATGGAATTCTCATCCCTTAGCTCGCGTGCCGTTACGATTTGACCGGCTTTCAAGTTCTCAGACTCTCCCGCTTCTTCAACAACCTTTTTACCAAAGATTTCATCGTTCTCACGGATAAAGTCGTCTTTATGCACCAATTGGTTTTCCAAGAAGGTCGTATCTCCAGAATCCTCGATACGTACTTTACGCATCATTTGGCGAACCACAACTTCAAAGTGCTTGTCGTTGATTTTCACCCCTTGGAGGCGGTATACTTCCTGTACTTCGTTTACCAAATACTGTTGAACGGCAGAAGGTCCTTTGATGGCCAAGATATCTTCTGGTGTAATAGAACCATCGGATAGCGGCATACCTGCACGCACATAGTCATTTTCCTGAACCAAAATCTGGTTGGAAAGTTTCACCAAATATTTCTTGATCTCACCGGTTTTGGACTCGATGATAATCTCACGGTTACCCCGCTTGATTTTCCCGAAGGAAACCACACCATCAATTTCACTTACTACCGCAGGGTTCGAAGGATTACGGGCTTCGAAAAGCTCGGTTACCCTTGGAAGACCCCCTGTGATATCTCCAGCCTTGGCAGATTTTCTTGGGATTTTTACAAGAATCTTACCTTCCTTGATTTTATCCCCATCATCAACCATGATGTGCGAACCAACTGGAAGGTTGTATGAACGTAAAGTTTCTCCTTTACCGTCTTTAATCAAAAGGGTAGGAATCAACTTTTTGTTTCTGGATTCAGAAATTACCTTTTCTTGGAATCCAGTTTGTTCGTCGATTTCTACTTGGTACGTAACCCCTTGCTCAATATTCTCATAGGCGATTTGTCCGGTAAATTCCGAAACGATAACCCCGTTATAAGGATCCCACTGACAAATGACAGTGTCTTTTTTGATTTTATCGCCATCCTTCACGAACAATTGCGAACCATAAGGAATGTTGTTGGTACTCAATGTAATTCCAGTATTGGCATCGACAATCTTGATTTCAGAAGTTCTGGAAATCACGATATTGGACTTTTCACCTTCACTATTTACACCGACAACTGTACGCAAGTCTTCAATTTCAGCAATACCGTCAAACTTCGCTTCCAACTTGTTGTCTTCCGAAATGTTTCCGG
>JBCBCH010000038.1:9339-12007 GCA_038530835.1 Bacteroidota bacterium
CCTCCCACGTGGAACGTACGAAGTGTAAGCTGCGTACCAGGCTCTCCAATGGACTGAGCTGCTACCACACCAACGGCCTCTCCACGTTGTACCATTTTATTGGTAGCCAAGTTTCGACCGTAGCACAACACGCAAATCCCTTTGGGTGCCTCACAGGTAAGCGGAGAACGCACTTCAACTTTCTCAATTGGAGCTGCATCCACTTTCTTCACGTCGGCCTCAGAAATTTCCTGACCCGCTTTCAAAAGCAATTCCTCCGTCAACGGATTGTATACATCATTCAGTGATACTCTACCCAAGATACGTTCACCAAGGGTTTCGACCACTTCTTCATTTTTCTTCAAGGCTTCTACCTCAATACCACGAAGGGTACCACAGTCTTCGATATTGATGATTACATCTTGGGATACATCCACCAAACGACGTGTTAGGTAACCCGCATCAGCAGTTTTCAAAGCGGTATCGGCCAAACCTTTACGCGCACCGTGCGTAGAGATAAAGTATTCCAAAATCGAAAGACCTTCCTTAAAGTTGGAAAGAATCGGGTTTTCGATAATTTCACCACCACCTGCTGTCGACTTTTTCGGTTTTGCCATCAAACCACGCATACCGGTCAACTGGCGAATCTGTTCTTTCGAACCCCTTGCCCCAGAATCCAACATCATATAAACCGAGTTGAATCCTTGTTGGTCTTCACGGATGCGTTTCATGGCCAACTCCGTCAACATGGCGTTGGTAGAAGTCCATACATCAATAACCTGGTTGTACCGCTCATTATTGGTGATAAGACCCATGTTATAGTTCATCATGATGCCATCTACCTGTTCGTTGGCATCATCAATCATCTCATGCTTTTCGGCAGGGATAATAATATCTCCCAAACTGAAGGACAGTCCACCTTTAAAGGCAAACTCGTATCCCATCGTTTTGATTCTGTCCAAAAATTCTGCCGTAGCTGGCACATCGGTCACAGCCAAAATATCACCAATGATATTTCGGAGTGCTTTCTTGTTTAATACTTGATTGATGTAGCCCGCTTGTTCAGGAACCACTCGGTTAAACAACACACGGCCTGCAGTAGTTTCGATGATTTGATTCACCAACTCACCCTCATCGTTGAAATCCTTCACGCGAACTTTGATACCCGCGTTCAGGTCAACTTTGGCTTCATTGAAAGCGATAACCACCTCTTCATCAGAGTAGAAAGTCAAACCTTCACCCTTAATAGGCACTTCAGGTGTTGACTTACGCTCTTTGGTCATGTAGTACAAGCCCAATACCATATCCTGTGAAGGCACGGTAATCGGCGAACCATTAGCAGGGTTCAAGATGTTTTGGGAAGCCAACATCAAAAGCTGTGCTTCTAAGATGGCCTCTGGACCCAATGGAAGGTGAACTGCCATTTGATCCCCATCGAAATCCGCGTTAAATGCGGTACATGCCAATGGGTGCAAACGAATTGCCTTACCTTCAATCAGTTTAGGCTGGAATGCTTGAATACCCAAACGGTGCAATGTGGGGGCACGGTTCAAGAGCACTGGGTGTCCTTTGATAACATTATCTAGGATATCCCAAACCACGGGCTCTTTTTTATCGATAATCTTTTTCGCAGATTTTACCGTCTTGACGATACCTCTTTCGATAAGTTTTCGAATCACGAAAGGCTTGTACAATTCCGCAGCCATATCTTTAGGAAGACCACATTCGTACAATTTCATTTCAGGACCTACAACAATTACCGAACGAGCAGAATAATCCACACGCTTACCAAGCAAGTTCTGACGGAAACGTCCTTGCTTACCTTTCAAAGAATCTGAAAGGGATTTCAAAGGACGGTTTGATTCTGTTTTTACGGCAGAAGCTTTTCTGGTGTTGTCGAACAACGAATCCACCGCTTCTTGAAGCATACGCTTCTCATTACGCAAGATTACCTCAGGTGCTTTGATTTCCATCAAACGCTTCAAACGATTGTTACGGATGATTACCCTTCTGTACAAATCGTTCAAATCGGAAGTAGCAAAACGACCACCATCCAAAGGCACTAACGGACGCAATTCCGGTGGAATCACAGGAACCACTTTCATGATCATCCACTCTGGATTGTTCTCACGGTTTTCTTGTGACTCACGGAAAGCTTCAACTACCTGAAGACGCTTCAACGCTTCGGTTTTACGCTGTTTGGAAGTTTCAGTGTTTGCTTTGTGACGCAATTCGTAGGAAAGTTGTTCCAAGTCGATACGTGACAACAAATCAATCAAACATTCCGCACCCATTTTAGCGATGAACTTATTGGGGTCAGAATCTTCCAAATATTGGTTTTCCTGAGGAATCGATTCCAAGATGTTCAAGTACTCCTCTTCGGTCAAGAAATCCATTTTGTTGATTTCCTCACCTTCAGGTCCTTTGGCAATACCTGGTTGGATGACCACATATCTTTCATAGTAGATGATCATATCCAACTTTTTGGAAGGCAATCCCAAAAGGTATCCAATTTTGTTGGGCAACGAACGGAAATACCAAATGTGTGCTACGGGCACCACCAAATTGATATGTCCTACTCTATCCCTACGTACCTTTTTCTCAGTAACCTCTACCCCACAACGGTCACAAACGATGCCACGGTAACGAATGTGCTTGTGGAAAATATAAGCGTATTCGTTACCGTGGC
>JBCBCH010000039.1:0-11950 GCA_038530835.1 Bacteroidota bacterium
GAAACCTTGGTTTCAGTACTCGAGGCGCAAGGAAGCACCATGGAAGCGATGGGCTTAACCGAGCTACTTGAAAATGAAGTCTTGCAAGACAACCTTTCCCTGATTTACTTTAAAAGGAAACGATACAAGGAAGCCTTAAAGCTTTTGGACAAAATGCCACAATCTGTGGTTACAAGAGAGCGCAAAAGGCGAATCAACGATGCGCTGAATGCCAAAAAGAAGTCCAGTAGGACCATTACTAAGACTACCGGTCCGATTTCTGTAGGAAATCCCATAGACGGCCTAAAGGCCCGACTAGAACAGCTTTTGAACCAGAAAGCCTTTGGTAATTTGGAAAAGGAATCAGAAAAGGCAATGGAAACGTATCCGCTACAGCCATTTTTTCAGTATGCTTACGGGTACGCATTGTTCAAAAACAATCAAAATGGGAAGGCCATAGAGATTTTGGAATCCGGATTGGATTTCATCGTCGATGACGAAATCTTGCAAAATAGGATGTATCAAGCCCTATCAGAAATATATACTAATGAAGGAGATTTGAAAAAGGCCGCCGAGTATAAAAACAAAATCAATTCGAAATCATGAACGGATTCCAATACTTTGGGAAGAGATTTATTTTGCTGTTTGCTGGGGCGGCAATACTTGCGTCTTGTAAGTCGACCAAAGCGATTTCTGGAGGCGAATTGGACAGAAGTTTGTCCACCAAACGCATCATCGCAAAACACTACGAGGACAAAGCCAATTTCAAGACATTAAGAGGTAAAGTAAAGATTGACTATGCTAAAGGTGATGATGAGCAGGGCATATCCGTGAGTCTTCGCATGGAAAAAGACAAGGTAATTTGGTTAAGTGCTCCCCTTGGAGTGGTAAAAGCTAAAATCACCCCCGAAAAAATATCATTCTACAACAAACTGGAAGGGGAATATTTTGATGGGGATTTTAGCTACTTGAATAACCTATTAGGAACCGAAGTTGATTTCGAGATTGTTGAAAATCTACTTTTGGGACATGCGTTTTTGGACTTGAGGAAACAGAAATATACCGCTTCTTATGAAGACAACACTTATGCTTTGAAACCTAAAAAGGCCAATCAGCTGTTCAAGATTCTATTCCAGCTGGAACCCAAACATTTTAAAGTACAGGCCCAACAAATAGCGCAACCCGAGAAAGCCCGTAAACTAAACGCGGAATATACTTATCAGAATATTGAAGGGCGTGTGTTGCCTAAGAACATTAATGTTTTGGCAAGCAATCAAGCTGAACTTACCAAAATAGACTTGGAATTACGCAATATAGAACTGAATAGAAACCTTAACTTTCCGTATAAAATTCCAAAAGGATACAAAAAAATAGTATTAAAACAGTATGGTAAGTAAAAGGTCATATCATATTGTTTTACTGCTAATTAGTGTTTTAAGTCTGCAATTGTTGACCGCTCAAACCGGTGAACAACGTGCCTTGGAGGCAAAAAGGGCGCGACTCCAGAATGAAATCAAGGAAATCAATCGTTTGCTGTTTGCTGAACGTAAACAAGAGGGGAGTGTTTTGGAGCAAATGGAAGGTCTAGATAAGCGAATCAATGTACGTCAGGAATTGATTCGAGTCACCAACCAACAATCCAATTTGCTCAATCGTCAAATCAACGTCAATATTAGGTCAATAAGCAAACTACGAGAAGACCTACGACTTTTAAAGGAAGAATATGCCGAATTGGTTCGGAGGTCCTATCAGAACAGGACCCAAAACAATCGGTTGATGTTTCTATTATCGGCTGACAACTTTTATCAGGCTGTTAAACGACTGCAGTATATGAAACAGTATGCGCAACATCGCAAAAAGCAGGGAGAGGCCATTGAAACGAAAACCAATGAGCTGGCGGAATTGAACAAAACCCTGGTTTCGCAACGAAAGGAGAAAGATGTTTTATTGGCCGAGAACAAAAAAGCAAAGGCTGCGCTGTATAAAGAGATTAAAACACAAAAGGAATTATTGACAAGCATTCGCCAAAACGAAACACGGTATACCGCGGCAATAGAAAAGAAGCGCAAGGAAGCCAGAAAGATTGATAGGGAAATTGATAAACTTATCAAAAGCGCCATTGTAAAGTCAAACAAAAAAGCGGGCAAGAAAAGTACAACCTCTTTTGCGTTGACTCCAGAGGCGAAACTAGTAGCCAATAATTTTTCAGCGAATAAGGGTAAGCTTATTTGGCCTGTGGAAAAAGGAGTCAAGAGTCAAGGGTATGGAGTATATGCCGATAAGCTTTATCCGGGCATCAAACATCGCAATAACGGCGTAACGATTACTACGGATAAAGGGAGCAAGGCACGCGCCATCTTTGAAGGGGAAGTAGTGGCCATTTTATCCGTTCCCGGAGGAAGTAGAGCGGTTTCAATTAAACATGGAAATTACATTAGCACCTATTATAATCTATCAACACTTTATGTGAAACAAGGAGATAAGGTTTCCGCAAAAGATGTTTTAGGGGATATTTATACCAGTCGGTTTGATGGCTTGACCAAGCTCAAATTTTACCTATACAAAGACACAAGCCGCTTAAATCCTGAAGAGTGGATTTATCAATTATAATTTTACAACGCAACAATAGGAGAAGTTAACGCTAAGTAAACAGAGCTTTCAGCTCTGTGGCATCTCCCGGCTTTATTTTGCCTGCCAAAACCAGACTTAATTGCTTTCTTCTCAAAGCGCCAGCGAAACGTTCTTTTTCCAAGTCTGTTTCCGGAGTTAATTCAGGTACTTCTGTAGGTTTTCCCGTTTCGTCCACCGCAACAAAGGTGTAAATTGCTTCATTGGCTTTCGATTTCATTCCGGTAAACCGGTCTTCCATCCAAACATCAATAAATACTTCCATTGAAGTGCGAAAGGCACGGGATACGGAAGCCTCAATGGTTACTACGCTGCCCAGGGGTACATTTCGGTTAAAAGCAACATGGTTTACGGAAGCGGTTACCGTAATACGTCGGCTATGACGTCGAGCCGCAATACTTGCCGCACGGTCCATTCGAGCCAATAGTTCCCCACCAAATAGATTGTTGAGGGGATTGGTTTCTCCGGGTAACACCATATCAGTCATTACCGTCCGCGAATGTCTGGGATGTTTGACCTCCATATCTGATTTTGGGCAAAGATATGGCCTTGTTTAGGATAAGGAAGGGTTACGAAAGACTATTTTTCGGAAAGCAACCAAGCGTCAGCACTTTCAGTGCGACGAATCTTTTTTAGGAAATCTAGGGCGGAGTCAGCATCTTGAAAACTACCGTAAGCCACTTGATGCAATCCAAAACGATTGGTCCCTAAATAAAGGGCGTCAAACCCTTTTTCTTTAAGTTGAGCAACCTTTCGTTCTGCATTTTCAGAAACGCGAAAGGCTCCGGCAATAATATGGTGCTTACCGCGAACGGTCTCTTTTTTGGTCACTGATAGGGAAATAGCAGGCAATTCCAAAGGAGCACTATCAAAAAAAGTAGCCTCTTGTATAAGTCGGGATACTTCTTTTTGGGCATCCTGTCTGGCAATACTTTTTCTCTTGTTCAATGCCAAATAAGAATTGTAAGTACTAGCGCCAACGGAAAATGCCAAAAGCAAAATGGCAGCGTATTTTAGCCAAGGTCTAAATACAGTTTTCTCTCTTTGCTCGGCAGTAATGATAAAGGGGATGGTCTCTTCCAAAGCTTCCACTTCCTCTTTCAATACTTCCCGTTCTACCTTCACGGGTGTAATGGCGGTCAGCCCAAAAGAAGACGTCAAATAATTTTGGGTGGCATCTGGCTCAAAAACGATTTTACTTTCATGCGGCATCTTAAGCTTTCCAACCTCTGGAATGAGAATGGATTCTCCGTTGGAAAGTCGTTTTTGCCAAGTTTCGCCCACTTTTTGAATCTCTTCCAACAACGTATCGTACGGCAATTTTTTAAGTTGACCGATATGCGCTACAAGCAATCCGTCGTTGGTATTCAATTGCGCATTGAACGAAACACTTTTTTTGGGAGGGTGAAATCGTCCTTTGTCATCGAAACGGGCCGATTGGGAATGCGTAAGAAAAGCTCCAAAACCTGGAACAACGACACAATTGTATCGGTACAACAAATCACTGATATAGCCTTCAATACGCATAGCCGCAAATATTAAAAAAAATATAAAAGCAAAAAATTGGGCTTATCACTTTTTATTAACACCAAAAAACACCTACTTTACCTACATCCCAAATCAATTCATAAATGACTGAAAAAGAGACCATTAATGCCCTAAGATTGAGTATTGTAAGAAATATTGGAAGCATCGCGGCGAAAAAACTGATTCAACATTGCGGCAGTCCAACCGCAGTTTTTAGCGATAAAGTGCAGCACTTGCTAAAAATAGAGGGCATTGGCAGAAATACGATAAAAGGTCTTTTCGATATAACCTATTTGCACAGCGCTAAGGCTGAATACCATCAACTACGAAAGCAGGGATATGAAGTGCTGTATTTTCAGGAAGAGCGCTACCCTGAACGGTTGAAACATTGTCCAGACGCTCCGGTCGTATTGTTTCAAAAAGGAAACATCCAATGGAATGCTGAACGCATCATCAGCGTGGTAGGCACCCGAAAAATCACTAAAAATGGCGAAAGATTTTGTCGTGATTTTATTGAGGCCATTGCACCCTTAAACCCGACAATAGTAAGCGGGTTTGCCTATGGTGTTGATATTACCGTACAAAGAATAGCACATGAGAAGGGCTTGCAAACCATTGGGTGCATGGCGCACGGTTTGGATACTATCTATCCCAAGGTTCATAGTAGATATGAGAAAGGCTTTATGAAGCATGGAGGTTTTGTATCTGAATTTTGGACAGGAACTCCTCCAGATAGGGAGAATTTTTTAAAACGGAATCGAATTATTGCGGGATTGAGCGAGGCCACCGTGGTTATTGAATCAGCCGAAAAAGGAGGTAGCTTGATAACCGCGGATTTGGCCAACGGATATCATCGGGATGTTTTTGCGGTTCCAGGGCGGGTGGATGATCCTTATAGTGCAGGGTGTAATAATTTGATAAAGTCCCAAAAAGCACACATGATGACCAGTGCAGCGGACTTGGTCTATATCTTGGGGTGGGATGTTGAGAAAGGCCCCAAAAAGCCTGCTCAGCAACAAAAGCTTTTTGTAAACATGGACGCGCAAGAAAAAACGATTTATGGGTTTTTACAAGAACATGGAAAACAACAATTGGATACCGTCGCGCGTAATCTAGCCATGCCCGTCCATAAAGTTTCAACCAGTCTTTTTGCATTGGAAATGAAAGGGGTGGTGCGTCCTAGTCCTGGAAAGTGGTATGAATTGGTTCAATAACCTATTTTATTCCGGACTCTTTGGAGCACATCGTCGGCAACGGTTCGTGCTTTAGTAGCGCCTATTTCCAAAGCCGCGTCGACTTCATCCAAATGTTCCATGTAATAACTAAACTTTTCCCTTGCCTCGCCAAAGCGTTCCAAAATCAACTCGTACAACGCTTGCTTGGCATGACCGTATCCATAACCTCCAGCAAGATAGTTGGCGCTCATTTCTTCCATCTGTTCAGGGCTTGCAAGTAGTTTGTATAGCGCAAACACATTATCGGTCGAAGGGTCTTTGGCATCTTCCATAGGGGTGCTGTCCGTAACAATTCCCATGATTTGTTTGCGCAATTTTTTATCGGGCTGAAACAGGTTAATGATGTTGCCCTTGCTTTTGCTCATTTTTTGACCATCGGTACCTGGGACGTACATGGTGGCCTCTTGCACTTTAGCTTGGGGCAAAACAAATGTCTCACCCATTTTGTTATGGACTCTTGAGGCCACATCTCGGGTCATTTCAAGGTGCTGTAGTTGGTCTTTGCCCACTGGAACAATTTCAGCATCATATAATAAGATATCAGCGGCCATTAGCATGGGATAACAGAAAATACCAGCATTGACATCTTCAAGTCGGTCGGCTTTGTCTTTAAACGAATGTGCCAAGGTGAGTCGTTGGTACGGAAAGAAGCAGGTAAGGTACCATGCCAACTCACTTACTTGGGGAATATCACTCTGTCGATAGAAAACGGTTCGCTCTGTATCCAAACCAAAGGCCAGCCAAGCAGCAGCCGTAGCGTAAGTGTTGTTTTTAAGGGTCGTCCCATCTTTGATTTGCGTAAGGGAATGCATATCAGCAATAAACAGATATGATTCATTCTCTGCGTTTTGAGACATCTGAATTGCTGGCAAAATTGCGCCCAAAATATTTCCTAAGTGTGGGATTCCTGTACTTTGTATCCCCGTAAGAATTCGTGCCATTTTTTCGAAAAACACAAATGTAAAGCAATTCGGGTATTGAACCTCAAATTGATATTTTTGAAAACGTGATAAAGGAGATAAAACATTTTGGACACCTCTTGTACCGAATATGGTTTTATGTATTGGTGGGCTTGCTCATCATTGTTTTTTTACCCCTTTTGCTGGTCTTTTCCTTCTCACAGAAAACCTATGTCCAGTTTTATTGGGTGGCGCGTAATTTATGGGCGATTCCAATTCTTTATGGTATGGGGTGTCCACCCGAACTGTACTTTCATGAAAAGCCAAAAAAGGGGGAAAGTTACATGTGGGTTGCCAACCATGCGAGCATGCTAGATATTATGTTAATGCTGTTTATCAGCAAAACCCCGTTTGTTTTTGTTGGGAAAAAGGAGTTGGCGAACCTTCCGCTTTTCGGGTTTTTCTATAAAAAAGTATGCATTTTGGTGGATCGTTCCGATGCGGGAAGCCGTTCAAGAGTATATCGGCAAGTACAAAAAAGGCTGCAATCCGGATTGGGCATCTGTATTTTTCCCGAAGGCGGTGTACCTGAGGAAGACGTATTGTTGGATACCTTTAAAAGCGGAGCGTTCAAAATTGCCATCAATCACGACCTTCCTATTTTACCTATATCGATTCTGGATACGAAGGAACGTTTTTCGTTTACCTTTTTTAGTGGCGGTCCTGGAAGGATAAGGGCTATTGTTCATCAATCTATTGCTACTGATGCCCTTTCGAAACCAGATTACGTTTCTCTTAAGACTACAGTGCGAGAGATCATACTAGAAGACCTTGAAGAGCATCTGGTTTAAGCCAAGTTGGGAAGCGAAAGACGTATGTTTCCTATACCAGGTTGGTTTTTTGGGAAAACCACCTCTTTTTTAATGTTGTATGCTTTGGCATCATTGAGGAGTTCAATTTGATGTTCCCATTTCATTTGCTGCTTTCGATATTCTGGAGTGTAGTCCATCACGGCGTGACCAAAGTCTCCTTTTAAATCAACATCAAGACCAACCTCATGTTCTTTAACCGTAAAGCGGATGGTGAAATGGGAATTGGTATGTTGCTGGGACATGGAGTATTCAATGAGGTTCTCGAAAAGTGTTAGTAAAATAGAAGTGGGTATTGTTGCTTCCCCAGCCTTTTCAACAAGAACTAATTCATACCGAAATGCATTTTCGTATCGAAACTGTTGTAGTTTCAGATAACAATGCAACATTTTGATTTCTTCTGACAAAGGGACCACTTCAAGCCCAAGATATTTTAGATGAAAACGGAGCAACTTGCTGAACGTTGAGAGTTGGTCCAAAGCAGTCAATTTATCGGCATTGGCCACATTTGACTGAATGGCATTGATAACGTTGAACACAAAATGTGGGTGTAATTGAGAATGCAGCGTTTTGAGCCTTAAATCAACCACTTCTTCTTTGATTTTGAGAAGTTGACGTTGTTCCTGCAACAGCCTTTGCGTGGAGCGGACACTTTTGATTTTAATGGTACAAATGGATGCGATAACCGAAAGCATCTTCAGATGGTTGGGAGTAAAAAAGTTTCGTTCCGGATGTTCGCAATCAATCACGCCAATAGTTTCTGATTCGTAGCGAAGGGGAACGCAGATTTTGGATAGGCGCACGGCATCATCAACCAAATAACGAGGGTCTTTTGAGGTGTCATTGATAAGTTCAGGATTTCCCGAAAGGGCTACGTGGCCGGTAATGCCTTCACCAAGTTTTACGATCATGGGTTTGAAGACAACTCTATCACGAGGATTTTTTGGGCCAAAAGCCGCTTTTTGAATCAAAGTGTTGTTGGTTCGATTGACCATGCAGACGACGCAATCGACAAAACCCAACTTGGAAATACAATTTTTGGCCAGCTCCCATAAAATATCGTCCTCATTGTCTTTTTCCATGAGTGATTTGGAAAAATGAATAAGGACATCGTCAAACAGCATTTGTAGGTTTTTTGGGCACTTGAGAAAGGTAAGTTACAGATATTCTTATAAATAGGAATTTCAAGAAGTATAAAAGGAACTAGTAGTTGCTATCCTAACCTGATGAAGAAGTATTAAGACCTAAGGGTAAGTAAAGAATGACCTTTGTGCCCAAAGCTTCTCCTGTTTCATTTGTTTTATCCACAATTTCCAACTTCCCCGGGCTTGGAGCCATTGTCTTTAAACGGGCTTTGGTCACTTGAATGCCTCGTGATTTTTTATTGCTGCTATATTTGGTTTGGGCTTCTCTTTTATGAACTCTACCCACCCCAGAATCATCAATGGTACAAACTAAAAGTGCATCTTTCTTCTCAAAATGTATCTGAAGCTTTTTTGAACCTTCTTCTTTAGGCAAAATTCCATGGATGATAGCGTTTTCTACAAAGGGTTGGGTAATCATAAAGGGAATTTCGACTTCTACAAGGTTTACATTGTCTTGCACCTTTATATCATATGAAAATACACTATCGAACCTGAGGGATTCCAGTTGTAAATAGTCCCTTAGCATTTTAACTTCTTCATCCAAAGTCGCATAACCATCAATGGAACTCTCCATGGTATTCCTAGCCAAACGACTGAATTTTGTGAGATATGTAGTGGCCAAGGCATTTTCTTTTTTCAGAATGAGGTTTTGTATTGAACCGAGAGCGTTGAAAATGAAATGAGGGTTGATTTGGGCCCTTAAGGCCTTTATTTTATTTTCCAATGCCTGTTCTTTAAGTCTAAAATTCTCATTGAGCTCTAGATAGAATTTGTAGTTCAAAGCAACTGAAAACAAAACAATTTCAATGAAGCTGCCGATTAGCAGATAGTACAGACTGTCCAAATAGAGCCCATCTTGGGGTTCGGCAAGATATATTCTGGCCAAGCCAGCGAAACCTATCGCCAAAGTGGCAATTATGATAAAACCAACCAATTTATTTGGCTTTAGATAGAGTACATATAGTGCGGCAAAAATGGATGAAATAGTAATGGTTTTGAAAAATACATCTACCAAATAGATTTGACCTATGAGATAGTCTGCATAGTGAAATATAAAAATCAAGAGCATACAGACTATGTTTATAAAGATTGTCGCTATTATCAATTGATGTACTATTAAGGGAAAGTTCTTTTTGGTATCCAAAAATTTAATAAGGAACAAACAGTAGGCAATGTGTGAGAGAAACACAAAACTTTGGGAGAACAAATGCTGAATAAAATAATTTTCAGGGAATAAATACCCAAAGGGTTCTAGATGACTTCCAATCAGATATACAAAGATTATTACCAAGTAAATGGCATAATAAATGAACTCCAATCTCCTTCTTAAGAAGAAAAGCGTCAAGGCAGAAAACAGCATTACCAAACAGAATCCCGAAAAAAGAATATAGGGAATCTGCTTTTTTGCGGTTTCCAAAGAAATGGATGTGTTGGGTTGTTTTTGGGTTAAGGTAACGTTCCAATATTTGGGACTTTCTCTGAAGGTTACCCGCTTTATCTTTAGTATGAGATACCGATTTTCAATAAGCTCATGTTTTCTTAGCGGGATATAGGAGTAATAGTTGGAGAATCTGATTTTTTCGCTAATTTTTTTAGAATCAAATTGCCCAATTTTTCTTTCTAGAATCTTTCCATCTTGATTGGTATAAACGGAACCGTAGTCGAAGGAATTAAAAACTATATATGAGGTTTCTAAAGAGTAGGTGTTTGCAAAATCCAGCAAAATCCAATAGGTATCCTTTGGGTGGCTTTTCTCCTGAATACTTTCCTTGGGCAAAAATAACTTCAGATTGGCAAAGGCATCTTGAAAATCTCCAAAAGTCTCATTCGACTTTAATATTTTGATTTCCAAAGAATCAACAAAGCTCAAAGAGGGGGCATTTTGTAATTCGGGTTCCCACGCATGGACCGATAGGCAGAAAAAAAGAAATAGATATCGGACCAAGGAAATAAGCATGCCTAATTTTATCCATAGAAAATTAAGCAAAAACCATTTTTGGGCAAATGCTTACCTACTTTGTAGGAAAGGAAAAAACAACACCCCGCCTTTACGGGCAGGGTGCTTTGTGATTGTCTAAAGGGACAATCTTCCTAACCAACTTCGTTAAAAATTAAATCGGATACCGCTGTAAATCCCAACCGAGTAAGGTCTAAATGTACCGGCGGTTTCAGAAAACGTATTTAATTGATACTTGAATACCGGCTCAAGATTGAATTGAAGCTTTGGTGAAAAGTCATAATTGAACCCTAATCCAATATTGGTACTAAAGTTGACGGAGTTGGCATTATTCGCTTCACCCATTTCGGTCAACAAATTTTGACTGGGCGATTCCAACTGTATGGAATTGTCCACGAGGAACAAAGAACTGATTCCACCAATAACGTTTATACCAAATTTTTTGTCCATAAGGGCATAATCAAGTTCAAACGGAACTTCGATGTAACCAAATTGTTGAATCATACGGCCGTCAAAAACCGAGGTTTCTTCACTAAAAACGTCTGCGGTAGCTTGTCCTTCAGGAGCAGCATTTCTACTATTGCGCAACACCAAGTTTCTGGAAGTGTCATTATAGCTAATGTTGTCAATTTGCGCATTTGTTGAACTTGATACGGAAGAAGAAAACTCCACATCATTGGTATCATAACCAAAATCAACACGGTGCACTCCTGAGCGGATTTTAAGTCGTTTTCCAATATTATAAGCAACGGTCAAACCATAACTTAAATTGACATTACCCGTTTTGGAGGCACCTTGGAATTCAGAATGGATTGGGGAACCTTCACCATTACTTCCAAAGAAAACGGGCGCTATGGAGGGTCCGACAGACCATTTTCCTCCACCATTATCGGCTACTACCACGAAATCGTCATTAGCTTCTTTTTGCTGCTCAGCGATGGCATCGAAGATGGATTGTTTTTCATCTGCCTTGGTTTCATCAACCTTTTCTTTGGTAGTATTGTTTTTGGCTAAAGCATCTGACGTTCTTGCGACTTCAGCTAAAGACTTCTTGGCTTCATCTTCTTTTGCAGAAACGGTTTTGGATTCCAGAAGATTTTTGTCCTTTTCATTGGTCGTCACGGCGACTGCGTCTTCGTTTGCTTTCATTTGCTTTTCGAGAAGCGCATCCTTTTTTGTAGGGTCAGCTTTGGATTCCAGAAGGTTTTTGTCCTTTTCATTGGTCGTCATGGCCACGGCATCTTCGTTTGCCTTCATTTGCTTATTGAGAAGCGCATCCTTTTTATCCTTTTCCAAATTCCCTTTCGAGTTGTCTTGCTCAACCACTTGGGGAGTGCTTTCGGAAATACGCTTGGCGTTGATTCCATCCTGCTCAGAATCATTCTGCTGTACCAATTCGTTCTGGGCGGGACTTATTTTCAAAGCATCTTCGTTGCCCTTGATTTCTGCCGGCTCATCTTCCGTAGCTAGCTGAGTCGGATTATCCAACTGTAAAGAGTCTTGTGTATCTTCTTCATTGCTGTCAGACTTTTCATTGTTGTCCGTGGTCGTGATTACCTCTTGATTGGTATTGTTCGGCGTGGGATTGCCAAACGGATTGAACACGTAAAACATAATAGCTAGCAGCGCAGCTACCCCACCGAGTCTCCACCATATGGGAATCACCCTTTTCTTTTCCTTTCTATTGTCTAGCGTAGCTTCAATGTTCTGC